>CALLUY010000043.1 GCA_938010615.1 uncultured Pirellulaceae bacterium
GTTCAGCCCGCTGGAATGTATGCAAAAAAAAATGAGCTTGGCTGAGAAAATAAGGTCCCAAGCCAAACTCAAAATAAACTATTCATTGATGCCACGTCCGATATTGGGTTGTTAGTCCTCGGATCGCTTGCGGAGATTTTAATTCGATTGACCGGGGAAAGTCAACGACAACACCAGTATTGCCCTGCTTTGGTTTAATATCTTGCAAAACGGCAATTCAGAAAACTTATTGAGTCGATTTCGAATCCAAATCACCAGCGTATTTTACTTCATCGCTTCGATCGCTGCAGCAAGTTCTGTCCTCGCGTTATTTTCCCCATGCGCCGGATTGATCCTTAGAGTTGGGCCGGCAAAATTCGAGGCAAAACGCACGAAGGACTCGAACTCGGCATCGATATCTGATTCATCGAAGCACGCCACAACCAGTTTTGCTCCCACCGAAACGCTGAGGAATTGGTTTACGTTTTCAACGATCTTAATTTCATAGGGAACTTCAGACGTGATTGACTGGGCAAAGCTCGGCACATTCGTCGTCAAAACGATTCGATTCTCTGCATTGTCGAGATGATCAACCAGCTGTTTAAGGGTCATACCGGACTCTGGATGCACCATATCAGCCGCGATATCGAGCGCTGGCAGCAAAACGAACCGTCTGAATGACATCCTTGGGTGTGGCACCACCAAGTCCGCCTGTCGCCGCTGCAGGTCTCCGACAAGCAAAAGGTCGAGATCAATGGTCCGAGGCCCCCAACGTTCAGCCCGTTCGCGTCCCAGTTGCTTCTCGATGCCGATCATTGCTGTGTGAAGCTCCGTCGCCGACCAAGTCGTTAGCACCCGAATAGCGGCGTTGAGATAGGTAGCTTGAGCGGAAGAATCCTCATTTGGGACTTTGCCGGTAACCGCTTGGGTTTCGACCGGTTTCGAGCAATGCAATTGCAGAATATGCGGGTCTTTTTCGAGAATCGCAACGGTCTTGTTGAGTGCATCTTCGCAATCGCCCTGATTCGCGCCGAACGCAATCAGTGCATCGGCTTTTTTGGGAGCAGGTTGCATAAGCGGGGGCCTAGCGGTGTAAAACGAAAAAAACGGCGAAGAACATCCTGCTCGTTCGCCGTTTTTATCCAACCGAATGAAGACTGGATCTTGTCACCGAGGCGACAAACACTTCCACGGCTCATTGTGGCCATTCCATGGCCCAGAACCGTTTCTGCGATTCGCTAAAAGGGTGAAGGGACTCCATGTCCGTAGCTTGCGCCACCGACTTTATGTCCTTGGTCGCCCACCCAATACCTTTCCTGATCGCCCATCCGTTAGCGGCAGGTCTCAATCTTCAATGCATCTAAATGATGACATCTCTGGATCGTCTTTTTCAAACGTTCCCCGACTCTGCAGTGACGCTTTCCATAAGCAAAAATTCTCAATGGAAATCCGTGAAAGAGATAACTTTCGCATCGCTTTCGATGTCGGTGGGCCAATGTTAAGCATCGACGAACTTGTGTCAAGCAAAACGACAAAACTTTTTCGATGCCATCATTTAAAAAAATTATCTCACTTGATTGACCCGGTGCGTATTTTCGCGCAGGCATATTCCGATCGGCGCGACGTCATTTTCCATTCGTAATATTCGTAACATTCGCTTATGGCAACTTTCGCAACATTCGCAACTTTCGCTTACGGCAACATTCGAAAAGCGATTCGTATCGCATCAGCCGACGCGGCTGATTTGAGTTATCATGTGATCTTTCAAAGTATCTGAAAGTCAGCAACATACATTCGGTAACGTCGAGCTACTTCCTTGAAAATCATCCACTACCCTCACCCAACTCTGCGCTACAAATCGAAGCCAGTGACTCGTGTCAACCAAGAACTCAAAGAGATCGTTCGCGAGATGTTTCAACTGATGTACCAGGCCAGAGGAATTGGCTTGGCCGCGAATCAAGTTGACCTTCCGTTGCAACTTTTTGTACTGAACATTTCTGGCAACCCTGAGGAAGGTGAAGAGAGAGTCTTTATCAATCCCGTCATCAGCGCGCCAAAAGGTCAGGCAGAAGCAGAAGAGGGATGTCTGAGTTTGCCAGAAGTTGAGGGTACTGTGTTGCGGCCTGAAAAAATTCACGTCTCTGCATTTGATTTGTCCGGTACGGAAATTGATGAAACCGTTGACGGACTTTTGGCGCGAGCCATTCAGCATGAGTTCGATCACCTCAATGGTGTCCTGTTTATTGATCGAATTTCCGAGTCCGTTAAACGCAATATTGACGGCCAGCTCTATGAGTTTGAAAACCATTTCAACGCACTGGTCAAATCGGGGGAGATTCCGAGCGTGGATGCAAACAACAAACGGCTTGCTGAGATCGAAGCAAAGTTCTGTAGCTGAAAAAACACGTTTCTACTTCGAATGAATTCTTGAAATCGGTTTCTTGCAATGCGCTTAATACTATTTGGTACGGGTCCCTTCGCGGTGCCAACCTACGAATCGCTGATTGATCAACATGAAGTCGTTGCGCTGGTAACACGTCCGATCGCCGACGCGGGCAAGCGGCGCAAGACTGCTGAGAATCCGACTCGCGATTTGGGTGAAGCCAAGGATTTGAAGATTCTTGATCCGGCAAGCTGCAATGAAACGGATTTCGTAGAACAGCTCAATTCGATGAACGCGGATCTATTTGTGGTTTGCGACTACGGCCAAATCCTTTCTCGTGAATGTTTAGCGGCTGCAAAGCTTGGCGGCATCAACCTGCATGGATCGTTGCTTCCAAAGTATCGCGGTGCTGCACCGATTCAGTGGTGCGTTTACAACGGCGACACGGTTACCGGTGTGACCGTCATCCACATGACTGCGAAGCTCGATGGGGGTCCTTGTATCGTGAAAGCGGAACTTGAAATCGGCAGCGACGAAACCGCGGAAGAGTTAGAACCACGTTTATCGAAACTGGGCATCACAGCCGTCGCTGAGTCTATCTCGATGCTCGAATCTTGGGACGGTGAATCGATCCTTGGGGAACTCCAGGATAAATCAGAGGTCACCAAGGCGCCGCGATTAAAGAAGTCCGATGGCTTGATTGATTTCAGTCGAACGGCCAAACAAATCTTTGACCAGGTTCGTGCCTTTCAACCTTGGCCGAAGACGTTCACGAATTGGACACCCGAAGGGAAGAGCCCAATTCGCTTGATTGTGGGACGAACGGCAGTCGTGCAAGACGCTGATATGGCGGACGAATCGGTGACTGTGGCGAAGGTTGAAACGGGTGCGGTCGCGTTTTGTGATGCCAAGCGATTGTGGATTCAAACGGGTTCTGGCTTGCTTTCGATTGTTGAGATTCAGCCGTCCGGAAAGCGACAGATGCCGATCGCGGATTTTTTGCGCGGCCATCAACCAAAAGTTGGTGATGTTTTCGCGTAGTAAAATGTCGCTCAGTTCTTCGAACTGATGGCGGGCGGATTGAAACGTTCAACCATCGTCAAAGTTGCGTTTGATGGAAAACCCATTTACTCGGCGCGCTACCAGCTCGGAGAGCTGGGCGACAATGCACCTAACCGCGAAACAATACCGTCGCGGTTGCTCCACTTCCTGGCGTTGAGCGATAAACAACGTCGCCCTCGACGCTGCGAAGAACATTGATCGCCAGATAAACGCCAAGCCCCATTCCTTTTCCTGGTGGCTTGGTCGTAAAAAATGGTTCGCTCACGCGTTGAAGAATTTCTTCTGGCATTCCCGGTCCCTGATCCGTGATCTCGATCTGAACCTGCCCATCAAGTCGAAGTACTTGAACCCGAACTGCACGACCTGACTCATCGGCGTCCAAACCATTCTTGACCAAACCGCGAATCGCTTGACTCAATGCATCCAACGGCACTTCGACAATCCACGAATCCGCATCGGCCGGCAAACTCACTTGAACGCGTTCACGTCCAAGCAAGCCCTCCAAACAACAGTCGATCAATTCTTCCATCGAGACCGATTGCATCTGTTCTCCGATGCTCTCGCCAGCGTGGCTGGACATGCGATCCAAAATGCCACGACAACGATCGAGTTGACTACGAATCAAACTCACGTCTTCGATCACGTCGTCCGCACCGGGGAAGTTAGGTGGATGTTTTTCGAAAGCTTTCTCCACATCTTTGGCGACGATTGCGATCGTCGACAAAGGTGTTGCCAATTCGTGGGCTGCTCCGGCGGCAAGCGTCCCGAGTGCTTCGATTTTTTGGAATCTCGCTTTTGACTCTTCTGCTTGGCGAACCGCATTCTGTTGTTGCCGCAATTCGTCGGTCAAGCGAGTCATGAAATAGACAATAACGCTGGTGCAGGTCGCAAAAGCGACCAATAGTCCCATGTGTTGTAGCGACACATCGCCGCGGCTGCGAATCGAATCGAGCCCCATATTCAATTCGTCGATATGATAGTGATCGAACAATAGCCCCGCGAAACAAAGCACGGACATCACGTTAAGCCCCCAAGCCCAGTTTCGGTTCAACAGCAATGCTGAAAGGCTGACGTTCACAAAGAAGAACAACGAGAAAGGATTGTTCGGTCCGCCGGTCGCAAACAGAAGCGTGGTCAGCGAAAAAAGATCAACCAACAATACAAAACCAAGCACCCGATTCGATGGCACGTTTCGATCTGTCAGCTGAGCCTTGTTTGAAAACCAGTACATCAATGCAAGGTTCGATCCAACGGTCACTGAAATAGCGATCGCCAATGCCCACACGGCTGGGAGCTGAATCCTGAAAAATAGGATCGTGACCAAAATCGTTAGTACTTGTCCGATCACCGCGACCCAACGCAGCTTGATCAGCCATGTCGAGTTAATCAGGTATCGTTCCGAAATGGCGTCCATGGTTGTCCGAAATGATTGCGATCCAAAAAGCCCAGTTGGAATTCAACCTGGGACGAAACCACAGTATATTTGAGCAGAGGCGTTTCTTCTGCATTTATCTGGAAACGCCGACGCGAGCTGATTAGCTTCATCGCGAAATTTACCCAAGTTCAATAAGCCATGACTTCCGAGCAAACATCTGAAATTCCGTTTCCCCGCTCAAAGGTGATGCAACAGTCACCCCAGCTTAGCAAGGGTGCTTTGACTCGCTTGCTGATCGGGATGTGTTTGCTGCCGATCGTGACGATCACTGTGCTATTCATGATTCTGGACCCGGCAGCTGAAGGAACGCTCGATTGCAAATTCGCAGCTGTTGGTCTTCCCGATGCCGATTTCTATGCGATCAAATACTGGGAACGGGATGAGTACTCTGGTGGCGATCTAATTGTCAGCAACCTCGAAGAAGTCGATTGGACTCACCTGAACATCCAAATCAACGGCCACTATCAAGTTTACGATCAAGAACCCATTCCCGCTGGAAGTTCGAAAACCTTCAAGCTGGAACGTTTCGTAACGCGTGCGGGTTCGAAGTTCAGTTTGCGTTACAACGAACTAAAGTCTGCTCGAATTTATGCTCGTCGTGCAACTCGTGATCGGGCCATTTACTATTGTGAATTCAAAAACGGCGAACCGGTCGAAGTCGATCACTGAATCAAGGAACACCCATGAACAATGCTGTCGCTCAGCTCGCACCTTCGCAAATCTGGACTTGGTTTGAAAAACTTAATGAGGTTCCTCGGCCTTCCAAAAAAGAAGAACGCATCATCGCCTTTGTTCGGCAAGCCGGCGAAGACATGGGACTTGAAACGATCGTTGATGATGCGGGCAACATCATCATTCGCAAACCAGCAACAGCTGGGAAAGAAAACGTGACGCCGGTTGCTTTGCAGGCGCATCTTGACATGGTCCATCAGAAAAATTCCGACACGGAATTTGATTTTGATTCTCAAGGAATCGAGTCGTGGATCGACGGTGACTGGGTGAAAGCCAAAGGCACGACGCTAGGTGCTGACAACGGAATGGGAGCCGCGTCGATCCTTGCGGTTCTGTCTGCTGACGATATCGAACACGGACCCATAGAGGGACTTTTCACGATCGATGAAGAAACTGGTATGACGGGAGCTTTTGAGCTTCAGCCCGGTTTGCTGCAAGCAAAAATATTGCTCAACACGGACACCGAAGACGAAGGTGAACTGACGATCGGCTGTGCTGGCGGAGTCGATTCTTCTGTCTCAGTTGACTGCAAAAGTCAAACTCCCGGAAACGGAACTTGGCTGAAGCTCTCGGTGACCGGTTTGTGCGGAGGTCATTCGGGTTGTGAAATCCACCTCGGTCGCGGCAACGCCAACAAAATCATGAATCGGATTTTGTGGACATGCCAACAATCTGGAGCCAATTTCGAAGTCGCCTCAATCAATGGTGGAAGCCTTAGAAACGCAATTCCTCGAGAGTCGTTTGCCGTTTTGAACGTGGGCTCTGAGAGTGAATTCCGAAAGACAGTTGACGCAATTGCAGCAACGATCAAATCCGAGCTCGCGAAGACTGAATCGGATCTGAGTATCGAAATCGAATCGACAGAAGCTGTCGATAGCGTGCTGGAACCATCACTGCAACGCAGTTTGCTGGCCGCAATCTATGCTTCTCCCTGTGGCGTGATTCGCATGAGCGATCAAGTCGATGGACTCGTTGAAACATCAACCAACCTTTCGCTGGTCAACATTGATTCGCAAAAGGCATCCATTGAGTTTCTCAGTCGCAGCAGTGTTGAATCCGCCAAGACGGACGTGACCAACCAAATCGATGCAACCTTCAGCGGCATTGCGACGACGGTCACTCACAGCGGCGACTATCCTGGCTGGACTCCCAACGCAGATTCGAAAACATTGAGCTTGATGAAACAGATTTACCGCGAAATGTTTGACGAGGACGCAGTCGTCAACGCCGTTCACGCGGGCCTTGAGTGCGGCATCATCGGTAGCCACTATCCGGGACTGGACATGGTTTCGTTTGGCCCAACGATCAAGAATCCTCACTCGCCTGACGAAAAGTGTCACATCGCCAGTGTGGAAAAGTATTGGCGATACATGGTAGAAGTGCTAAAGCGAATTGAGTAGCTTCGTAGCGGGACGCGTCCTGTCAAGCTTGCGATCTTGAACGCGACCACAGCCGCCGAACACTCTTTTCATCGGATGCGAAGATTGCCAATCCAATCGCAGCCAGTATCACGATCAACGTCCAAGTTAGCGGGTGGATGTTGTCGATGAATTCGACTTTGGCTTCATCGCCACCGATTCTCCAATGAGTCGTATCTTCCCATCCATTTTTTGTGAATCGATAACTACCCGTTGGGTTCGTTGCAGTGACTTGCGTCCAAGGTGCAGGCGCAGATTGAGCTGATCTCGATGACGCATCGTTTTCGATGAGCGTCGTGCTCACCAGCGCGATGGCCATCAATGTCGCAAAAAGCGGAATGAAAATTCGTTCAAACATGGCTGCTCAAAGACGGTTGGATATGTATCCAAGATTGTTAAACGACCAAAAATTGCAATGAAAAACAGGTCAAAACCGACTCGCCAAACGCTTTGACCAATCAAAAACGTTGCAATCGCCAAAACCCAACCTTCAAGGGGGATTAGATTTTGACGGCTTTGATTCCCAACTGGCACTGGGTTATTGAAGAGTTCGAGTCATAATAGATTCATGAGCGACGATACCAACAAACGGCTTGGCGTCAGAAGTCAGCGACGCGCGATTCGAACAGCTGAGGGTTACCTCGAGTTGATGTCGACCTTCGAGTCCGGTCTGTCGATGGATCAAGACCTCGCTCAACCGATTGCAGATCGAATGCTTAGGCTGCTGGAGAGCGTCGATCCTTCTCCCGATCATCGCTGTTATGTTTTGCACCTCAAAGGCGAAGCGTGCCGGTTCGCATATCGATTCGAAGAAGCCATCGTTCATTTTCGCCGCTCGCTGGAACTTGAGCCGGACAGTATTCACGGCCTGTTGGCAATCGCATGGTGCTTTAAGCGATGCGACCGACTCGACGAAGCCATTGAGTCGATGCAGATTGCGATCGAGTTCGAACCTGACCAAGCGATATGCCACTACAACTTGGCATGTTACTACGCTCTTGCCGAGCGGACATCGAACGCAATTGAATATTTGGCGCAAGCGTTCGAGCTGCGTCCCAATAGTGTTCGGCACGACGCCTGCTTGCTGGTCGGCACAATTGGCTTGGCTGATATTTTGCAAACGAGCGAGGCCGCGTTACAGAATCCCTGCATTCCAGATTTACTGACCGCGCAGCATAGAGCAACTCGTCAAC
>CALLUY010000044.1 GCA_938010615.1 uncultured Pirellulaceae bacterium
TCCATGGACTTACGTCCATGGCTAATACATGCCGTGCTTTCAGCACTAAACACTGCGACTTCAAAACTTGCGCTTCGGGCTCGTATTAGCGCAACACCAAAAAAGCGTTGAGCGATTTTTACTGGGTAGCCATTCAAGACAAAGCTTACTCGTCGTCTCGTAGCTTCATCGCGACACCGACCACTTGCTCGACCGCACAATGCATCGCACGCTCATTCAATGGATCGAAGGCGGCCATTTCCGCCGTCACGATGTCAGCGGCTCGAGGCGCCATGCTTTCTAGGATTCGTTTGCCAACAGAAGGCTTCGTCGATCGCAAAGCACCAGCCCAAGCTGATGTGTCGACATTCTTTAGCAGCTTCACAATCTGATCGTCACGGAAATCCAGCAAGTCAGTCATCGTGAAAACTCGTTTCTCCAACTCGGCCCCTAACTCTTCGTCGCGATCGCGCAACATTGCGACCACGCCGTCGCGAGTTCGTTGATCGGTGAGACTTAGCAGATCAGCGGCGACACGAATTCCATGTCCAGTACAATTTGCGATCGCCAACATTCGTTTGGCTCGCATCCGCAATTCAAAACGGAGTTCCATCAGCTTCAAGTCGTCCACGATGTCCAAATCGCAAAGCCGTCGAATGACCGATATCCGAAACGACGGATCCAACTCTCGTGCAATCGTAGACGCGAACTCGGGAGTCAACGTCGTCAGCACCATCGCTACATTCAACGGATGTTCGGCCTCAAGGATTTGACGCCGGGCATCGGAATCCATGTACTTCAAAAAAGCAAACGGCTCCTTATCGGCTCCGGATGTATCTCGTGGCCAAAGCAACGGATCAAACGTGGGAGGAATTTCTGGCTGATTCTCGCCGAGTGTTAGCTTGTGAAATCGACGTGAAATCTGATGAAATTCTTCGCCCGAGATTTCCTGCAGCCTACCCATTGATTCGGTCAGCTGAGTTTGGCTTTCGCCATCGAGCCGAGACAGAACATCAGACAACATCTCATCAGGAAGACTGTTGAGAACAATTGCTGCGTCGCGAAGTTGTTTCGATGGACTCATGGAAGCGGTCCTCTCAAGTTCGAAAATCAAAGCTGTCCAGGGACACCAAACACGGCGCCTTCACCGATTTTTTCAAGTCGCTTTTTACGAGCCGCTTCGACTCGAGAAGGATAAGCTCGCAACTTCGCCTCTTTGGCAGTTGTTACCGGGGTCACTTCAGCCGACTTCGTTTCAGGTTTCGAACTTGCTGACGAAGACTCTCTCAGCCGTCGCTGCGTTGAGGCAGGCACCCGAATCGTTGTCGTCCGAACTGAGTTCGTGCTTTTGGGCCGCCTTGCGGATTTCGCTTCCACGCCGCCAACGGTTCTGACTTGGCTGCCCTCACCTTGAGTTTCAAGGAAGTTCGCGTGTGATACGTTGTTTCCTTCGTCTAAATCGGACTCATGAGAAACAAGTTTCTCTTTGTGGAGTTTTCCATTTTTGGAAGGCGAATGCAGCGTGTAAATCGACTGGCCGGCTTTCACGATTTCGCCGTCAGGCGTTCGGAAGAAAGGAATCAGCGTCACGCTTTTGTCCGGTCCTCCAGCTTCGTCCCAATCAACCCAAATGCTGTATGAATCGCCCAGTCCAGATTTGCTGTAACGTTTCTGCAACGTTTCGTTTTGGAAAACGATTTTCTGGTCCGCCTTACTTCCTTGACGATCCTTTACCGAATCATCGAAGCCGTAAATCACCAATTCGCCTTTGGCACGAATTGGCTGGCCGGCTTGGTCGTACAAAAAGATGCGACCACCGAAGCCACGCATCGCGGGCTTTCCGGGCTCAGTTCGCACTGAGTCCTTCCATACAACCAACATTTTCTCTGGCTGGCCAAAGGAGACTTCCTCCTGTTGATCGGCAACCGATTTTGATTCCTGTCCGTCACCTTTGAAAATCGAAGGCAACGTCGGCATCGCTGGTTTGAAGGCCGTGCACCCCGTCGTCAAAACGGTAGCCATCAACACCAACAGTAGATTCTGGATCTTCATGGGTTTACTCCTGTTGTTGGCCGCGAAGCCGTTTGAGCTCTTCGAAGTCGCGACGATTGCGGTCGTTGCGATTCGCTGGATTGTGTCCACGGAGTCGATCAGCGATTCTGCCGACCGGCGACTTCTTCACGTCCAGCTTCATCTTCTGGATAAAGCCAGCGTTTTTGACGTTCGACGGTGAGGCCGAAGCATCATTCGAGTGCGAAACTTGACCAACTTGTTGATCTTGCGATGCTTGATTTTCGCTTGAGTAGTACATCTGTTCTTCTTGTCCAGGGTACAGCGTACGAGTCGCTCCGATGTCGACATGAACGGGATCGAAGTCCGTGTTGCCGTAAATTTCAGCGACGTCACAAAGACACCAATGCATTCGCTCCATCTCGTCAGCGTTCTGAGCTTCGATCACTTCGTCGGCATCAACCAGATACGGAGTCATGATGATCAGCAGTTCAGATCTTGAAGCTTGATCGGATTCGAATTTGAAAAGCGGACCGACGAATGGAAGATCTGAAAGGATCGGAACTCCACGCTCAGCATGTTGCTTTGTTTCCTGAATCAAGCCGGAGAACACAACCGTTTGACCTGAGCGAGAAAGGATTGTCGTTTGAGCTTCCGTCGCGTTGATCGGAGCTTGACGAACCACGTTGCCGTTGTTGTCGACAGCCACCGCAACTCCGTCTTCCTCTTGCCCAAGGCTTGACTTTACGATGTTGACAAACATCGTGATCATCCCGTCAGGGCTGACTCGTGGCGTGATTTCGAGAATCACACCAACATCGCGGTCCTCAACACCGTTCGACACACCGCCGAAGTTTGTTTGGGTACTACTCGTGATTCGTGGAACCGACTGACCGACCGAAACACGTCCTTGGAGATTCTCCAACGTCATGATGTGCGGACGACTGAGAACTTTAAGACAGTTACGATCTTTAAGTGCTCTGATCAGAACGTTGACCGATTCGTTGCCCGCCGATAGAACCAAGCCACCGTAGCCAAGCTCAGCGTTTGTTTGACCGATGTTCAGATTCGAAAGGGCACTGCCGGCAATCGTTTCGCGGAACGATGCGTTTGTATTCGCTGCCCCGGTTGAGTTGAAGTCAAACCCTGTTCCAGTGATTCCGTTGCCGAATCCGTTGATTCCAGTCGTGTTGTTGGCGACCGAAGTGCTGCGGTCAAACAACAGCGAATCCTGAATGCCAAGTTCAACACCGAACTCCTCGAGTGAACCGAGACTGACTTCCGCCATCATGACTTTGACTTTAACCATAGGCGGACGACGATCGAGCCGCTTAATGATGTTTTCGATCTCAGGAAAGTTCTCCGGCAGTGAACTGATGACCAAACTGTTGCTGCCTAGTTCCGGGACGATCACAATTTCCTGATCGGCGAGCACGGCTCCGCCAGCGGATCGAGGATCCTGAGCGAGCACGTCTGAGCGAGAATCGAGCAAGCTGTTGAGTGCTTCTTCGACGTCCAGAACATTGGAGTTACTTAAACGGTAAACGATCGTTTGGCGACGGGATCGAAGATCTTCATCAAGACGATTGAGCAAGTCCTCGACGACCTGTAAGTCACCGCCAGGGCCAGTCGCGATGATTGAATTCGTTCGTTGGTCGATCGCAAACCGCAGGTTAACCAACGCGGCGCCTGGAGTGGTCGACGCAGTTTGAAGTGGCAATGTCGCCAAAGCACCAGTTTGATTAACGTTCCCCTGGTTGTCATCGGCTCCGAAGATTGATTCCAACATCGTCAACAGTTGTTCTGCATCGCCGTTGACGACTTGGAAAACTTTGATCAACGTTTCTGCATTCGGCAACCGGTCCAGTTGACTGATCAACTCGGCAATCAGCGGCATTGCACTAGCCGGACCTCGCACGATCAGCGAGTTCGATGCTGAATCAGGCGTGACGCGAACATCGAACAACGCTCCACTGGTAACAACCTTGCCGTCTTTGCCAACGGTCTGAAGTTGCAATTTCGAAGGCGTCGTCTCCGATGAGGTCTCGTTACCATCCTGCCCCGGTTGGCCCGGGGTGATGCCGCCGCCTTGTGCGTTGGATTGGATCGGCTGTGCGACGTTTTTCAAGGCTCCATTGATCGCATCTTGTAAGATAATCGCCATGTCACCTGCGATTGCGTTCTGCAGCTGAAAGACACGAACGCTCTTCGTGGACAACATCTCTTCGTCAATATCGATCGCGTCGATCAACAGCTTCGCCTGCTGAATGACTTGAGCATTACCACGCACGACGATGACGTTGCTGCGATAGTCCGCAACTACTGTCCAAGCTCCAACGGGCAAGGCTTCCGCATTTTCTGAACCACCGAAGAACTCCTCGAGTCGTCGCTTTGCGTCCGCGGCAGAAACATGTTTGAGGCTGAATGCCTGGAAGTCCTTCGCTTCTTCAGGCATAACGTCGGCATCGATTTTGTCAACGATTTCACGAACCGCATCAATCGCTCCCTGGCTACCAAACACCAACAATGCATTTTGCGTGGGCAGCGGAATGATTTCCGCCTTGCCGACTTTGGGTTCGTAGTTTTCTTCGTAAATCTGACGAATCGATTCAGAAATCGTTTCGCTATCTGAGTTACGCAATGTAATCCGCTCTGGGATACGCTCTTCTTCTTGCGTTGTCTCGCGGATCTCTTTGAGCTTCCGTTCAACGATCGCCACGTCCGCAGGATCACCGATCACGGTGAGCTTATTCGTTTTTTCATCGACGATAATTCTGACCGATCCACTGAGCCCTTGAAAAAGAGGGTTGTCGGGATCAATTTGAGCGACTTCATCGCCCTGTTGTTCTTGCACAGCCGGTGTTGCTGCGTAAGTTACTGGCACGATCGTGGCAGATGCATTGAAACCGGTCGGTGCAACGCCACTGGCAATTGGCTTGCTTTGCAATTCGTTCAGAGGCGCTGTTGGCGTGATGACGCTCGATGCACTCGACTTTGGAAAGCCGCTGAATCGCGAATCCAACAATGAACGGTGCGTCGACGTCGCGTCTGAGTCGGTCATCGCCGGTACGGGCGAAAACTGAATCTCCTCGGACTTGATTGGATTGGTGTCAGCGTCGGTTCGCAAGCGAATGCGAGCTTCGACGGGAGGCTGATTGGGTGTCTGGGTTTCGCTTTCTTGACCGTGTACCGGAATGGAAACGAGCGTCAAAAAACCAAAAGATGTTGTTGCAGCGATTCTGCGAAGCAACGTCCAATGTTGGGAGTTCATACTGGAATTCCTTGAGTGAGTTAAATACTCCCACAGCAACGAATCCAACAACGCTCGTCCACGTACACCCCTGCGCGGGCACGAGCAATGACTTTCCTGAAACGACAGACGTCGCGTCGGGTAAAGAAGTTGGGTCCAATTTTGAATGCGGGATAGCCAAACCAGTTTTGCGGAAACTGTCCTTGACCATCCTTTTTTTCGGCAAACTGAACCTGCTCATTAGAACAATTTCTTTCGATACAAACCGGAAAGTTGGAAAACTTTGACATGCTTTGTGAAGCTGGGAAAGGCGGGCCAAGCTTGCCGATCCGACTTTGCGGGCAGGGTAATTCGTAACGATGCCGATGCCCGACTCACAAAGAAGTCCAACTGAACTACAATGATCTCCATGTCTGAAAACCTCTATTTCTGGATCGTCGCGTGGTCGCTGATGGGAGCCGCATTTTTGGCCGCCACCATCGCCATCGTCGTCGGATCAAAGATGCTCGATCGCCAAGTTCCCGATTCGCCGGACCCCAAAGATTACGACCATGAGTAAATGCTTCGTGATCGTGATGCTGCTGGTCGCGTTTGCCGGATGTCAGCCTCAGCAGATCACGCTGAATAGTAAACTTGCTGTCGGTTTACCGTTTCCAACTCTTGAAGGTACGGACTTGGACGGAGAGCCAATATCCATCGCTGACTTCAAAGGCAAAGTCATCCTTGTTGACTTCTTTGGCGACTGGTGAGGTGCTTGCAAGAGCTTTTACACCGAAGGGCGGTCGCTGGTCGGTAAGTATCCCAAGGACGAATTCGCTGTTGTCGGAATGAACGTTGGAGACGAGCTAGACCACATCCAAGAAGTTTTCCGACTCCGTGATCTACCGTGGCGAAGTTTCTATTTTGGTCACAATTACAAAGTGCCAGACGAAATCGGTGTCGAGGCGTTTCCAACCTACATTGTCATCGACCGAGATCAAACAATTCGCTCGATCTCGCACAGCGTCGATCACAAAGCACTCGAAGAGTTGCTGAGTCCGCAGTAGACTGCTGCCATTCAAGCTGAGGGTGGCATAAGCCTCTGGCTTGTGATCGTGCTTAGTGCTGAAGGCACGGCATGTATTAGCCATGGACGCAAGTCCATGGAAACGTTGATGCATTAGTCGGTAGTCCTGAAAGGACGACAGGAAAATTGCGGTAGTTCAAAGTAGCGCAAAGCTTGACTCCTGCCGTGCCTTCGGCACTCTGTGGCGAACCATTAACCCTAACCACGGACTTGCGTCCACCCTCTGTGCCAACATACGTGAGACAACTTTGAGTTTTTTCAAAGTTGGTGGCATGGAGAGTTTAGATGACAGAATCAATCGAAAAGAAAATTGGGAAAAACCCTGAAGTTGTTGAGAAAGCGACCCGTCGTCGCTTCACAACTGAATACAAAGAACGTATCGCGACCGAGGCAGAACAGTGCAGCAAGCCAGGTGAACTTGGCTCCCTGCTGCGTCGCGAGGGTTTGTATTCATCGACCGTCCAGCGCTGGCGTCGTCAACTTCAAGGATCTTCAATGTCGCCATCGAAAAAGCCAACGCGTACGGAATCACCGTCTCAAGAGATCGCACGCTTGAAGCGGCAAAACGAACGGCTGACTGAGAAAGTTCGGCAAGCTGAACTGATCATTGAAGTTCAAAAAAAAGTCTCGGAGCTGATTCAGACGAGATCACCCGAGAAGCCCGGCTAGAATTGGCGGAAAAGCTCAGCAGACGCGTCGGGGTTGCGGCAGCCTGTCGTAGCCTCAACGTCTCGCGGGCAACACTTTACCGCCGCCGTCAGCCTCAACCGGCAGCCAGCCCGAGGTCAACTCCGGCGCGGGCACTGTCCGAAATTGAACGACAAACGGTATTGGACCAGCTGAACAGTCAACGCTTTGCGGACCAGTCGCCGCGGCAAGTTTACGCCAAGCTGCTCGACGAAGGCGAATACCTTTGCAGCGTCAGGACGATGTATCGCATACTCGACGACAACCAAAGTTTACGCGAACGGCGCGATCAGCTCAGTCGCCCTCAGTACAAGAAGCCTGAGCTCCTGGCCAGCGGCCCCAACGAAGTTTGGTCCTGGGACATCACCAAGCTCAAAGGCCCTGAAAAATGGACTTATTACTACCTTTACACGATCATCGACATTTACAGCCGGTGCACCGTCGGCTGGATGCTCGCTCACCGAGAGAGTGCCGATTTGGCCAAACAATTGATCCGAGAAACGATCGAGAAGCAACAAGTAAAACTTGGGCAGTTGATTATTCACAGCGACCGCGGGCCGTCGATGACGTCGCATTCGGTGGCTCAGTTGCTCGCATCGCTGGGAGTGACGAAATCACATAGCCGTCCGCACGTTTCCAATGACAATCCATTTTCCGAGAGCCAATACAAAACGATGAAATACCGTCCTGACTTCCCCAAGCGTTTCGGATGCTATGAGGACGCCAACGCGTTCTGCCGACGATTTTTCCAGTGGTACAACAACGAGCACTACCATAGCGGGATTGGCTTGTTGACGCCCGGTTCGTTGCACTACGGCTTGGCCGCCGAGATTATCGACGCTCGAAAACAAACGCTGGAGAAAGCCTGGCAGTTGAATCCTGAGCGGTTTGTCAAAGGCATTCCCCGCCCAGCAGGGATTCCAAAAGCGGTTTGGATCAACCCGCCTGCCAGAGTCGCTGAAGAAAAGAATGAAGCTCCCAAAGCAAATTGCCCGGGAGCTCCAGTCGACACGTCTTTGACGCACCATCGATCCGGCTATCCCTTGGCTGGTTGCGTCCCCGCAGAGCCAGCTTCCGTTTCACCGGACAGCGGAATACTACGGCAAGAACCATCTTTGAACACCGGAGTTATTCCTCAAAAAATCCCCCGCGCAACTGCCAATCCTGCGAGTAAATCAAAAAGAGAGACCTAAATCAAAAATAAGTTGTCTCAAACTCGTTGACACATTCCGGTTTGCTGCGATCCCTTCAGGATCGAATCTTGCATCCTTAGGGTTCCGGAGGTGGTCGCTACGCTCGACCTCCGGCTAATGGCTGAAATTCCTTCGGAATAAAAATGTGTGCAGCTTCAGCACTTGCGCGACGGGTTGTGATTGGCGTATCTTCCGAATCCAACGATTCAGGTTAGGATATCTCGCGCATTCAATCTCTGACCGACGGAAGCTCTTGTGGAAACTATCGCCGAAAGCATTTACGACCACCCGAAGTATTACGACCTCGTGTTCGGTTCCGATTGCGCTGCCGAAACGAAGTTCATCCTTGCCGTCAACGACAAGTTTCTCGGCGGGAAAGCCAAGCAGCTGTTCGAGCCAGCTTGTGGAACATGTCGCTTGATGTATGGATTGGCGAAGAAAGGCTTCGACGTCGAAGGCATCGATTTGAATGAGAAAGCAGTCGACTTCGGCAATAAGCGATTTGCAAAAGCCGGCATGAACGAAACGGCTTGGGTCGCCGACATGTCGGACTTCGCGCCACACAAGAAATACGATCTGGCATTCAACACGATCAACAGCTTTCGACATCTTGCCACGGCCGACGCCGCCGAGGCCCATCTTTCATGCATGGCCGCCGGAGCAAAGAAAGGCGCGATCTACTTGATCGGCATTCATTTGAATTTGACTGATGGGGATATGCAGGACGAAGAGTCTTGGGCGGCACGCCGTGGGCATCTTTCAGTGCTGACTCACATGTGGACTGCCAGTCGCGACCCCAAGGC
>CALLUY010000045.1 GCA_938010615.1 uncultured Pirellulaceae bacterium
CGCTTTCAAACCAGCGTTGATGGTTCGTACTTCGTGGAATTCGTTGATACGAAGTGTGTTGGCTACATCGACTTCTTCACCTTCGGGTGAGTCGTCATCTGATTCGACCGTAACTTCGACGCCCGATTCTGATTCGTGTTGCTTGATGAATTCGTCCAGCTTCTTACGATCAGTAAACCACTTTTCGGTTGTGCCCAAGAACGCGTGGAAGACTGGCAATCGCCCGTCATTGTCCATCCGGTTGGAGTGAGCTCTCAGATTAATGCCGCGACGCTCAAGTGCAAGAATTGCATCTTCCATGCTGGCCAGCGTCACGCAAAGAGTCCGCATGTCTTCACCTTCGACGCGGATACCTTCACCTTCGAAGGACGTGTTTTCCAAACCGCGGTCCAGTAGCTGGGCTCGCATCTCTTCATCGGTTTGAACGTAGTAAGTCTTCTTTCCCTGCTTCACTCGGAACAGGGGAGGGCAGGCGACATAAACGTGACCGTGTTCGATCAGCTGATACATCTGACGATAGAAGAAACACAACAACAGCGTTCGAATATGCGAACCGTCAACGTCGGCATCGGTCATGATGATGACTTTTTCGTAGCGACGTTTGGAAAGGTCTTGAGTCTCGCCAACGCCAATTCGAAGCGCATTGATAATGCTCTGAACCTCTTCGTTGGCCAATACTTTATCTTCGCGAGCTTTGTAAGCATTGATGATCTTACCTCGCAAAGGCAGGATGGCCTGAAACTCTTTCAGCCGTCCACCTTCTGCTGAACCACCGGCCGAGTCACCTTCCACCAAGTAGATTTCGCACTTATCGACTTCATCGCTGAGACAATCTCGAAGCTTTCCTGGTAAGCCACTTCCGCCAAGGACGGACTTGCGGCGAATCTTTTCGCGAGCGGCCCGGGCAGCTTCGCGAGCTTCGGCGGCTTGGATCCCTTTTTTGATAATCGTCTTGGCGATCTTCGGATTCTCTTCGAGGTAAACCTTGAGGAACTCTCCGAATGCCGAACTGATAATTCCGTCGACTTCGTTGTTACCAAGTTTCGTTTTGGTTTGACCTTCGAATTGAGGCTCTGGAACTTTTACCGAAAGAATCGCTGTGATGCCTTCGCGAAAGTCTTCGCCGCCAACGTTGAGGTCTTTCGGATAGAGCTTGTTGTTCTTGCCGTAAGAATTCAGTGTTCGGGTCAGAGCTGAGCGGAAACCGGAAACATGCGTGCCACCCTCATGCGTGTTGATGTTGTTGGCAAACGAGTGAACTTTTTCGGTGTGATCTGTCGTGTACTGCAAAGCAAGTTCATAGCCGACGCCATCTGCTTCACCGGTGAGGTAAATGACATCGTTGTGAATCGCATCGCTGGCGCGGTTGAGGTGTTCTACGTACTCGATGATTCCTCGTTCGTAGTAGAATTCATCCGACTCGTCAGTACGGGCGTCCTTATAGACGATTCGAACGCCACTGTTGAGGAATGCCAACTCTTGGAGACGTTTAAACAGGATCCCGTGTTCAAATTTCGTGACCGGGAAGATCTGCGGGTCGGGTTTGAATGTAGTTTTCGTACCACGCTTGTTCGTCTTGCCGCTTTGTACAACGGGACCGGTCGGTACGCCTCGCTCGTAGGCTTGTTGGTAGATGTGACCATCGCGATAGACTTCGACTTCTGCCCATTCGGAAAGGAAGTTAACTACGGTGACGCCTACTCCGTGCAAACCGCCGGAAACTTTGTAAGCGTTTTCTTCTTCGTCAGCGTCGGGGCCCTTTTCGCCGAACTTACCGCCGAACTTGAGCATCGTCATCACACCTTCGAGGGCCGTGATTTCGCGATCTTCCTGTTCCGAAAGCTGATCGTGGCGAGCGACTGGAATTCCTCGACCATCGTCGATACATGTGACCGAACCGTCTGTGTTAATGATCACTGTTACGGTCGAAGCGTATTTCGCCATCGCTTCATCGATCGAGTTATCGACGACTTCGTAGACGAGGTGATGCAGACCACGTGGCGTCGTGTCACCGATGTACATACCGGGACGTTTGCGAACGTGTTGCAGGTCCGACAGTCGTTTCATACTGTCCGAATCGTAATCTTTCGAACCTTTGTCGTTATCGTCTGGCTCTGGAGCGGCTGTTTCAGTACTCATTATTTTGCGACGTTTCCAAGTTTGAAGCGTAGGTCTTTAATTTTGTTTTGTGGCAACTGTTGCTGCATCGCAGACAGCAGTTGTCGTTTTTGAAAGCTGAGTTGATTCATGGCTGCGGAACTGGCAACGATGACTTCCAGTGTTCCGCGGTTGATTCGAGCAGCTTTCGTGTTCTTGTTAAATTTTGGCCCGGCAGCTATCTCCCAGGCTTCGTTCAAGTCATCATTTGATTTCGTTTGAGCATATCCTTGGCGAGCCATCATTTGCGAAATGATATTGGCTGCACCTTTTGGTCGACGACGAAATCGCTGACGCTGGTTCACCAGATCTTTCGCATTTTCGAAATCAAGTTCGTCGTACTGCCCGGATTCCATTGCTATTTTCGATCTCGCGAAAGCGGCATGATTACATAGCCATAGTTGTCGTCGGTGTGACAGTAGGCCGCCGAGTCGCCACTTTCGATGTCGAAAGTAAACGTTCGATCCGTTTGCAGGACTTTCAAAAAGTCTGCCAAGTATCGATGGTCCAGCGTGATCGTCAGTTCATCTTTGTCGTAGGGTACCGGGATCTCAACGCGAGATTGTCCAACTTCCGCTGTGCTGTTGCTCATCACCAGCGAACCGTTGCCAAACGTGAAATCGACTCCGCGACTTTCGTCGCTGGAAACGATGGCTGCCTGACGAAGTGCCGAATACATTGGGCCGACCGGGATATCGATCTTGTTCGTTTCATCCCGCTTTGGAATGACGTCCTGCCATGGCGGAAAACGTCCTTCGACCAATCGGGTATAGAAGACACCATTGCCGTCACGCATCAACAGTTCGTTGGCTTGCGGTAGGAGGTGAACTTTTTCGTCACCGTCTGGAAGAATTCGTTCCATCAGCTGCATTGAACGCGAAGGCACGATCGTCGCGGCTCCAGCATCCTTCGGCGAACCGACTTTTCCGATTGCTCCGCTCATCTTCGCCAGCCGACGACCATCGGTGCCGACGGCGGTCAACGAATCGCCATCGATTTCCAATAGGACGCCGCCAAGAGCATAACGAGCACTCTCTGCATCGGTTGCGAACAGTGTGCGTTTGATCAGCTCGCGAAGCACGTTGGCCGATACCTCGTAGTGATCCTTGCCCGTGAACTCGGCGACTTCCGGGAACTCGTCCGGGTTCTGAGCCTGAAGTTCGAAACGACTGCTCAGGCCAGTGACGGTTGTCTTTTCGCCATCTGCTTCGATCTCCAGAAACTCATCGCTGGACTCGCGAAGAATCAGACTGAGCCGCTGCACTGGAATGACGGCACTTCCGGGTGTCGAGACTTCAATGTCAGCCAACAGAAGACGAACGCCGACTTCCATATCGGTTGCTGAAAGCTCACCACCGTCTTTGTCAACTTTGAGTTTGATGTTCTGCAGAATTGTCTTGGGGCTGCGTACCGGTGCAACAGCAGCTGCAATCTGGAACGTCTTAAAGAAGCTATCGCGATTGATCTTTATTTTCACGTTGATTCTCTGATGGGTCTGTTTGAACGCGTGAGCGTTATTGAAACTAAGTTCTTTTAAAGTATTTGTAATGTAGTGCCGGCCGAAATTGTCAGTAACTGAAAGTAGAATGACCTAAGTCACAAGCTAACAGTTGTTTACGTCAAATGTTCAGTCGGGGAAAAGCCGTCAGTCTTAAGTTGTTGGTCGTGTTGGTAACACGTGATCAAAAATGTCAGTTATCGGGTTTTTCAAAACGTCTGTTTGTAACTTGGGTGAATCAGGAAAGAGTAAACTGTCATTGAACAGGTTTTCCCGACACTGACCATCACGGGATCAGAGTCATCTCGCCAGCAAATGTTTCATCAAGTCGCTGCCTTAAAGTACGAATGCGATTACACAGCGTTGCGTTCGCTTCCGGGTCTTTCGCGTTTTCCTTGATCAGTCCGTCGTATTTATGGAACGCGTGTAAGATCGTTGTGTGGTCACGGCCGCCGAATCGAGTCCCAATGTTTTGGTAACTGCTGCCGAGCATCGTTCTGAGCAGCCAAATCGCAACGCCACGAGCCATCACAACGGTTTGCTTTCGCGAATTGCTGCACAAAACCGTAGAAGTCATCTCATACTCTTGGGCAACGGAATCGATAATCTGAGATGCCATTGCTTCGATGGTGCTTTTGTCTTGTTGAAAGATCAAACCAAGCATCACCATGTCGACAGGGTTAATGTCTGCAACAGGAGTGGCTTGATTGCGAGCTTTGAGCTCCGTTTTCAACTGGACGAAAAAGTGATTTAGTTTCGGAACCGATACACTCATTCGCTGAGCCACCCATTCGGCAGCTTCTGCGGTCAACGGTATACGATGTAGCGATTGAAGCTGTTCGATGATCTTGCGACGAGCTCGCAATCCAGGAGGGAATACCGGAAAGCCGATGCCTCCACTGAGTCGAGACAACAGTTGCGGAACCAGATGATTGGCTTCCAAGGGCGAATGTTGCATCGTGATGATGATGGGCTTTGAGGCGCGGTTAAGCTGGTCGATCAGATAAACCAGTTCACGCTGAGCCGCTGGTTTGCTTTCGAGCTGATCAATGTTGTCGATCACCAATCCAGGACAGGAAAGAATCTTCTGTCGGAACTCGTTGATCGTTTGCCGATCCATCGCGGCCACGTAGCGGCGATAGAATTCACTACCAGCGAGGCAAGCCGGTTCGCTATCCGTTTCAGTTGAAACGTCACAGGATGAAGTCACCCGTGCGATCAACGACAACGCAAGCGATGTCTTCCCCGTACCCGTTTCGCCGTAGAGCACGATGGGAGAAAGACTTCTGATTGGTTGAAAGTCGTCCGGCACTTCAGGGTGCGAACTTGATTGATTGGAAGATGGTTTGAAGCTTTCTGCTTTGGCCAGACATCGCAACCAACGATTGTTTTCGTCGCCGATAAATTCGTTCAGGCCACCGACAACTGCCGAGACAGATTTGGCGTCATCACCAGATTGTCCCCAGTTCTCAAACCGCGATCGGTTCAGATGATCCAATGGGATCCCGAAGATCGATGAGTCAGAAGACTCAGGTGAAAAATTGGCGGTGCCGAGAGGCATAAAACAGGCACTTCGAGGAAGTGTAAAAAACGTTCAAATCCAGCCCCGCATTGTACCACTTTTTAAGGCTTTCCACGAGGACCCAAACAGCATTTTAAACCCGAAATTTCCCGTTTGAAATTGAGTTTAGACCA
Organism: uncultured Pirellulaceae bacterium; assembly: GCA_938010615.1. Taxonomy (GTDB): domain Bacteria; phylum Planctomycetota; class Planctomycetia; order Pirellulales; family Pirellulaceae; genus Mariniblastus. Next base: position 5,351 of record CALLUY010000045.1, read on the forward strand.
GCATTCCTGAACGCTTTACTGAGCCTGCTATCAGCCGGGAAAGCTGAGCCACAATATCGCTCGGTTTCCCAAGCTAAACGCGTTGATCTAATTGACGAATAATCAACGGCTCAACAACAGGTAACGAACACTATTTCAACAGCTTTTCCACAATTGAGCTGATTCGAACGACAGCTTCCTCAATTTCAGCCCGAGTCGTCGTCGCTCCGAGGCTGATGCGAATTGAGCCCTCCACAACATCGTTGTTGGCTTTCATCGCCAGGAGCACCGGAGATAGCTCGCTAGAACCGCTGGCACAGGCAGAACCGGTCGATATTGCCAGACCCTCAATGTCGGCTGCCATCAGAAAAACCTGACGGTCGATTCCAGTGAACGAGACGTTGGAAGTGTGCGGCATTCGTGTCGCAGTCAGTCCGTTGATCGTCATGTCGAACTGGTCAGAAAGTTTCAATTCCAGTAGGTCACGTAGTTGGCCCATTCGTGCCGCACGATCAGGATCCTCGATCGCGATTTGAAGTCCGCGATGCATTCCGGCCAGCAGCGCGACATCTTCGGTGCCCGGTCGCATCGCCATCTGTTGAAAGCCACCAAAGAGAATTGGATCGACGACCAACCCATGTTTCAGAACCAAACCGCCAATCCCGCGCGGACCGTGAAACTTATGAGCAGTCAGGCTCATCGCGTCACAACCGATTTCGGTAAAGCTAACCGGCAGCTTCCCGACCATCTGCACGGCGTCGGTGTGCAGTAACGCCGAATGCTCATGACACAAAGCAACGGCTTGTGACACGGGTTGAATGACGCCGGTTTCGTTGTTGGCCAACATGATGCTGACCAGCGTGACGCTTTGTTTGCTTGGGTCTTTCAAGCGGCTTTCAAGGTCGTCCAGGCGAACGACACCGTTTGAATCGACTTCGATATGTTCGACTTCGAAGCCTTCACGTTGCAACGCTTCCGCGGCGCCGATGACGCTGGGATGTTCGACAGCCGAAACGAGCACGCGACCTTTGTAGTTACCGTCGCCAGACGGTGGTCCCACGCTTTGGCGAGCGTGGCTACGAGCCAAACCGATCAGAGCAAGGTTGTTGCTTTCGGTTCCGCCGCTGGTGATGATGAGCTGATCGGCTTGCATGCCACGACTCTGACCGCCCAGCAAATCAAGGATCTCCGTTCGCAGCAATTCGAGTTCACGCCTCGCCCGTTGGCCTTCTCTGTGTTGGCTGGCAGGGTTCAGAAAGCCCTGCTTGAGGACACTGGCTATGGTATCGACGACGCGCGGATCGATCGGAGTCGTAGAATTGTTATCAAGGTAAATTGGGTTCATGGCGTTTGATTTTCGCCATTGTTGACAACGGTAGCCGACTCAACTTTTGCCTTTTCCGCCGCGGGATGTTCGCCACCGATCCTGATCGCCACATCAAACCGTTTGATCGCTCGTCCATGACGACCATTGAGCTGATCGGTCTTCGCGGCTTCGAACCAAGCGTCGGCAACCAACTGTTCGAGCTCCGAGTTGAACTGTTCGGTCTTCTCCATTTTAGGAAAATCAATTACGAACTCCATGACCTGCGGAATGGGCAGATATAAACTGTCTCGAGCCATTTCTGCGATCAACGGCCAAAAGACTTTGGCAGCTTTGGGATGATCGTCAGTCCATTTCATGATGTAGTTTTCGCCATCGCTATTGGTGAAGTTCAAGTACTTTGTCAAAAACCTTGCATCGCATTCAGTGGAAGAATGTTTGCCGTGGTTAGAGCCGTCAAATCCACTCGTTGCCCGAACCAGATGCCATCGCTTGGGAGTGCGTCCACTGGCTCGAATCCAGTCGTCATCGATCAAGACTTGAAATGATTCGGATGGAACATCGTCGTACTCGATACCGCGTTTCGTCCAATTGATCAGAGGAAGGCGACAGTAAGTGAACCTTCGCATGCTGAAATCATCAGGAGAGAACTCCACACCAGAACGCTCACCCAAAGCCGACAGGATCATGTACGTAATTGGGAGCAGCACGACAGTCGTTACCACCGTAATGATGACGAAAAGGCGGCCATTTTGTTTTTTCTTGGCCATCATGAATTTCGGGCGAAGGGAGCAGCAAAAAATAGGCGTCCAAAACGTATTGATTTTGGATTGCACACGCGACATACTTCGCGAGTTGTACAAAGCCAGTCTTGGACTTTCATTGGCATTTTATGTCAGAATCACCGACAAACCAGAGCGCTTCTGCGGAGCCAGATCCGAACCCGGCAGAACCGGACCTCAAAGCGGCACGTCGTCGACTTGAGGCGGTGCTGATGATGGCACGCGGTCCGTTGACTTCCCGGAAACTCAGTCAATTGGCGGGACTGGAAGACGGAACACAGTCGCGTACCATGATTCGCGAACTGAATCAGCTTTATGATGGATCCGGCCGGGCGTTTCAAATTAAACGGATTGCCGGTGGTTATCAAATGCTCACGCGGCCACAGTTTTCCGACTGGATTGGAAGATTGGATCAAATTCCGCGTCGTCCAAAGATTTCCAAATCGGCGATGGAAACGTTGACCATCGTGGCTTATCGACAGCCGATTATTAAGGCTGACATTGAAGCCGTACGAGGTGTCAGTAGCGGAGAAATGCTGCGACAATTACTGGAAGCTGGTCTGATTCGAATCGTTGGACGTAGTGAAAATCTTGGGCGCCCCTATTTATATGGGACATCCAAAGATTTTCTGGCAACTTTTGGATTTGCAAGCATTCGCGAGCTACCGCGAGCCGATCAATTGGCTGGACAAGGGTTGCCAGACTGGCCCTCTCCCGACGAAAATCAAACGACCGAAACAGAACCTTTATTCACCGACGAAAGCAGTGACGTTAAGGCGACTGAAAATGAACCTTCATCGCCTTCAACCAAGGAGACCCAAACGTGAATCTGTGCATTGAAACTTCAAACATCATTGAACCACTAACTAGGCGAAACTCTTTGCAAACTCTCAACCATGAATTGGATCCGTGGGATCTGCTGCAATCGCCGTCGTTTCTCGTAGCTGAAGTCGACGAAGAATCCGAGGACGACGTCGAGGAAGAAGAACTTGGCGACGATGAGGAATATGAAGACGAAGAGTTTGAGGGCGATGAAGAATCCGAGGACGACGAAGAGGAACTCGAAGATGATGAAGAGTACGAGTACGTCGACGACGATGAAGAAGAATCAGAAGACGTCGACGACGAAGAAGATGAATATGAGTACGTCGACGTAGATGAAGACGGAGAAGAGGAAGAAGGCGTCGAGTACGAGTACGTCGATGTCGACGACGATGAAGAGGCCGACGAGGAAGCCGACGACGATGACGACTTCGAAGATGACGAGTGGGAAGAAGTCGACGACGACGATCTGGACGAAGACGACGACGAACTCGATGACGACGCTGAATGGGAAGACGATGATGACGACGAGTGGGAAGACGACTAGCGAGCTCCGCTAGTGCGCCCCACGGCGTGTACGTCGGTAATTGCGTCGGTTAATTGCGTCGACTGTTGAGCAATCCCGACTTCATCACGAAATACATTAGCGTTAACAGGGACGAAACGAATGCGGCGACGTAGGTCATCGCGGCCGCGTTAAGCACTTTGTCGATGCCTTCTCGTTCCTGTTCGCTGACAATACCGGCTTCTACCACCAATTGCTTTGCACGATTGCTGGCATTGAATTCGACCGGTAGTGTTACCAGTTGGAACAGGACAAACATTAGAAACGCGAGTGCTCCGACGATAAAAACACCTTTGCCGAACACAGAGCCGCCGTAGAGAAACGCCAGCCCGATCATCATTCCGTAGGTGCCAAACTTTGTACCGATATTGGCGACAGGTACGATCGCACTTCTCCACTTCAACGGATAGTAACTCGTCGCGTGTTGGATTGCGTGTCCGGCTTCATGGGTTGCGACGCCGATCGCAGCGACAGATGTTTGATCGAAAACCGCAGACGACAAAGCGAGTTTTTTCGTGGTTGGATTGTAGTGATCAGTCAGCATGCCATCGACGCGAACAACTTGAACATCCTTGATGTTGGCGTAGTCAAGCAATTTCTGAGCCGCCATTTGTCCGGTGTATCCGCGAGCCGAAGGAACCTTGGAATACTTTGCGAATCGAGTTTTTACCAGCCACGAAGCGCCGCCAGAAAGAACCATACCGGGAAGCAGCACCATCAACAGGTACTGGATATTCATAAACCCAAACAGGAGCGGAAACATATATGAGACTCAGTGGAGGAAGGTGAAAAACCCTTTTCTAGCGTGTTTGATGTCAAACACCAACGCAAGTTGATAGGGCTGGCAGTCGTCGACAATCTTTCGGGGTCGAATCGTCAAAGACAAGGCCCGACTTTTACATACGGGAAGACTATTCACTTGCGAATCAGGCTAATACTGGACACCCTGATCAAACCGGATTGCTGCTAAGTCGATTCCTTGGCCAGCCAGTTCAGATACGCTTCCAAAAACCCTTGGATATCTCCGTCGAGAACTTTTTGAAAGTCGCCAACATAGTGTCCAGTGCGCGCATCTTTTACACGTTGGTCGGGATGTAAAAAGTAGTTGCGAATCTGAGATCCAAAACCGACTTGAGCTTTTTGCCGATAGCTCTCAGCGTTCTCGGCTTCGCGTTTTTCGTCTTCGATTCTGGCCAATGCGGCCCGCAACATCTTCCAAGCTTGAGCCCGGTTTTTGTGCTGTGACCGTTGCGTTTGACACTGGACAACGGTGTTGGTTGGCTCATGGGTCAGACGAATAGCGCTATCGGTCTTGTTCACATGTTGACCACCCGCACCGCTGGCGCGATAGGTATCGACGCGAACTTCGCTTTCGTCAATTTCAATCTCTACGGAATCAGAAATTTCCGGCGTGACATCGACGGCTGCGAAACTGGTCTGTCGTTTTCCCTCCGAGTTGTACGGACTGATGCGAACCAGACGATGGACTCCGTTTTCGCCTTTGAGATAACCGTAAGCCATCGGACCTCGAATGAGGATCGTGGCGCTGTTGATGCCAGCGTCAGGGTTTGGATTGCGATCCAGGAGCACGACCGAGTAATCGTTTTTCTGAGCCCACTGCGAATACATCCGCAACATCATTTCCGCCCAGTCGTTTGCGTCGGTGCCGCCATCTCTGGCGTTGATCGTCAGAATCGCGCCACATCCATCGTGAGCTCCGTTGAGCAACGCTTTGAGTTCGAGATCGTCCAGCTCTTTCTCGAGCCGTGTTATTTCAGTGGTGATCTCGGCCGCAATTTCTGGATCTTCTTCGGCCATCTCCAGCAGCGCATCGAGGTCTTCACCGGCCGATAGCAGTTCGGTCATGGGAGACACGATTGCCTTAATTGTCTTTAGCTGACCGACTGTCTCCTGAGCTTTCTCCTGGTTGTCCCAAAAGTCGGTCGCGGCCATTCGTTCTTCGATGACAGCGGTTTCCGAAATTTTGACGTCGTAGTCAAAGACTGTCTCGCAGCTGGGTAATGCGCTGGCGGATCGAGTTGGAACGGTCGAGAAGTTCAGTGTCCATGGATACGATCAAAAGTCGAAGAGTGGTGAATTATGGAAGCTCAAGATGATAGCCGCCCAAGCAAAGATCGGCTAATGGATATTGGGTTCGCCCCCAAAAACGGCATCCGGGGCCGGCTTGTACGACACCCCCAAAGATGGAAATACAGCGTGCAGCTGTTATTATTGGAATTGTCCCACCTCTGGTTCGCCACCTTGTGTCTAATTTGCTACTGAAAATGGGGCTTGGTTGACCCATTGAAACACGCGACTTAGAGTACTCAAAGCAAGGTTTTTCGCGGATTTGACTGTCTCCCGCTTCCGCAGACACTTCAGGCGGTCAGTTACCTACTGACGCCGCTTTGCTCTCCTACGGAAATCGTAATGAAACCGAAACCGAAAAAGAAAAAGCCAGCCGACGATCACGATGAAGCCACCAACGGCCAGTCTAACGGCGAAACGAATGGTACACCGAAGCTCGATGACAAAATCGAGGCGATGGTCAAACGCTTTACAGAAAAGCGTGAGGACAACGCGGTCGACAAATACTTCCGGGCGCTGGTGAAGCTGCAGGGAAGTGACTTGCACATGAAAGTTGGCAAGGCACCCATCATTCGTGTCAATGGAACGCTCAAGCCGCTCAATAGCGATCCGATTGAAATCGAAGAGATGGCTCGTTTGCTGTTTCCGATGATGAACGAGCGCACCCGAGACGTCTTCGAAGAAGAAGGCGGTGCTGACTTTGCCTACACCGTCGAGGTGGACGGAGTCGATTGGCGTTTCCGTGTCAACATGCTGCAGCAGTTGGGAAAGATTGGATTGGTCGCACGTCGCGTGAACAACTTCATTCCCGACTTCGAAGGTCTCTACCTTCCCCCATCGATCGAAAAACTGTGTCACTACGAGCAGGGCATGATTCTGCTGGCCGGTGTGACGGGTTCCGGAAAGAGTACGACCATCGCGTCGATGTTAAACTACATCAACAAGATCTACTACAAGCACATTCTGACGCTCGAAGATCCGATCGAGTTTGTCTACAAGGACGACAAGTGCCTGATCAACCAGCGTGAAGTTTATGTCGACGTGGTCGACTTCAGTGTCGGCATGAAGCACGCGGTACGTGAAGACCCCGACATCATCCTCGTCGGTGAGCTTCGTGACGAAGAGACTTTCATGACAGCGATCCACGCTGCGGAAACGGGTCACCTGGTGTTCGGAACGATTCACGCTTCGACGGCTCCTTCCACCGTTGGTCGTATTCTCGACCTGTTCCCGGAAGAGATGCACGGGGCGATTCGAGCCGCGATGGCGATGAACATGAAGGCGATCATCGGGCAAAAGTTGCTCAAGTCGATCAAGCCAGGAGTCGGCCGTGTGCCAACCTGCGAAATGATGACGTTCAACCCGACGATCCGAAAATTGATCCTCGAGGAGCAAGATCACAAACTCGCGGACGCAATCCCGATGTTTGGTGAAGAAGGCATGCAGGACTTCACGATGAGCCTTGAACAGCTTGTCCGTGATGAGCTGATTGACCGCCCAACGGCTTTCCAGGTCGCTCCGAACAAGGAAGTCTTGAAGATGAAGCTCAAAGGAATCGACGTTTCGGCTCCGGGTATCCTGTAGGCGAGTCTGTTCTCAGACTCGTAACGCGCGAACTTTTTTCACAAGCAATTTTCGTCAACTCAAATTAGAATGGTGGATTCTCGCAATTCACCAATTCAGCAGGAAACTGAAACACGAATGGCTCGACCGTCACCCGCAATGCAAATGCTGTTTGCATTCGTCCTCAGTATCAGTGCTGTGCTCATATCGGCCAGTGAAGTCGATGCCGCGGTCGAATTGCTTGTGGCTAAACGTGGTCCCGGCGGCTACCTGTCCCTGCTCAAGATCGGCTTGATTGCGATCGTGTTTTTCATCTGGGTTCGATTGAGCGACTGGATGAATCGCGATGCGGTTCAAATTGGCGACCTTTCCGGGCAACGGCCAGAAGTCTGGAATCCAATCAACCTCGCAGTTCACTTGCTGGGATTCTTTGCAGCGATTTCGATACCGATCTTTTGGGCTGGCTATCCGGTCTATGTTTTGTGCGCTTTCGTGCCGTACATCATCTATCGTGTGCTTCGCCGCGCCGGAATGAAGAAAGACTCTTCGATCCAACAGCGGCTCAATCCAGATGAAGGTTTGCAGCTGGAAGAACTTCAGCAGGACCAGGGAGTTGAACTTGATTTCACACCTGCTGGCGACACCGACGCTGACCGCCAATCGAATCTGATCCGCGCCAGACAGTCACCAGGCTTCGTTGTCCTCAAGGATCTGATTACGGAAATTTTGCTCAAGCGTGCCGACACGGTCTTGATTGACTATTCGCAAGCCCAAGCCACGCCACGAATTTTCGTCGATGGAACTTGGCATCCACTGCCGCCGATGGATCGACAGACCGGCGACACGGTTCTCTATAGTATGAAGTACCTTGGCGGGCTTGATCCGGCCGATCGCCGTAATAAACAAGTTGGTCGTTTTGCAATTAAGTCACCAGATTTCGGCAAAAGAAAAATCGACATCATTACCCAGGGTATTCCCAACGGCGAACGGGTGCAGCTGAAGATCATCGGCGACGCTTCGGCTAAGTTGCCATTGAAAAAGTTGGGCATGCTTCCGTCGATGGCAAAGCGATTCGAGCCAGCACTCAACAAGCCCGGCATCTACATCGTTTCAGCGCCACCCAAAGAGGGCCTGACAACGGCGTGGCAAGGCATGCTGCTTTCTTCTGACCGACTGACCCGAGATTGCATCGGAATGGTCACCAAAGCCAACGAAGAAGAAACAGCCATCGAAAACATTGTGCTCAAGCACTACGAAGCAGCAGGGCAGGGCAAGCCGAATCAAAAAGAAGCCTTGGTCGCGGCGCTACTAACTCGACCCGACTCAGTCGCAATGCCGCATATCGAAAGCCCAGAAGTCACAGACATCCTGACCACTGCCGTTGCCGACCAAGAGGTGGCTGTCTGGTTGCAGGCGTCCGCAAAATCATCCGTCGAAGCACTGTTCATCCATTTGCGAAACTCGAAAAATCCGAACCAGTTCGCAGAGTCCGTTCGATTCGTAACCAACCAGCGATTGGCGCGAAGACTTTGCGATCATTGCAAGCAGGAAATCCGTGTTAAGCCCGAACTGATTAAGCAGCTCGGCGGCGACCCGCGAAAGCAAACGACGATCTTTCAGGCGTTTCGTCTTCCACCACCGGAACAACGAGTCGACGAAAATGGAAAACCGATCGAGTATCCAACCTGCCAGACTTGTGGTGGGCTCGGGCACATCGGACGGATCGGACTTTTTGAGCTTTTGACTGTCAATGATGAAGTTCGACAGGCTTTGATGGAGACACCGAAAGTCAGTGCCATTGAGGCAGTCGCAAAACGCAGCAGCGCAAAGATTCCAATGGCTGCATCGGCCTGGAGACTGGTGTTGCTGGGCGTGATCTCACTCCAGGAAGCTCAAGCTTCCCTGAAAAAATAGCAGCGAAATAGAAAACGGTAACGACAAACAGTATGGATCCAGACCATCAAAATGCAGCTCCCGTCATTTTCACCGCCGCAGGTGACACGCCGGAGGAGCGCGACAACATCGTTGAGATGGTGCAGAATTCACCAGGCTTCAACCCGGCCGCCAACATGGTCGCCGAAGCAATCCACAAAGATGCTGATCTGACAGTGTTGGATTATACCGCGCAGCAAGTGAACGTGCGTTTTCGCATCGATGGACTTTGGCATCCCGGCCCGCCAATGGATCGCCAGACCGGCGACTATATGTTGGCTGTTTTGAAACAACTCGCTGGTACGGACTATCGCGACCGTCGTAACAAACAAACTGGAAACTTTGCGACGGAGTATCTCCGTAACAAACAAAAGTTCAAAATTGTCTCCCAGGGAAATCCATCCGGCGAACGAGTCGGACTCTATTTGTCTTACAAGCGTCCTCCACTCGATCGCCTAGAAGATCTTGGCATTCGCAAGAGCATGATTCCGCAGATCGTTGCCTTGATGAAAATGGAGCACAAAGGGACGTTCCTTGTGTCAGCCGTTCCGGGAGAAGGATACACGTCGTCTTGGAGAGCGGCCCTCGATTCCTGTGATCGTCTCGTGAAAGACTTCTTCGTGATCGAAGATGTCACCGCACAGGAACCTGAAGTGATCAACATTGCTTCAGAAACGTTCGACAGCCGCAAAGGCGAATCAGCGATGACTCCAATGCCACAGCTGTTGCTTCGGGAGCCTCATGTTCTGGCACTGCCAAGTTTGATCAACGGAACTCTGGTCGACAAGTTCGTGGAGATTTCGAACAAGCACGATATCCCGGTCTACATGCGAAATCCGGGAAAGAACGCGGTCGATGCTCTCCTCAGAGTGCTCGCACTGAATCCGAAACGGAAAGAGTATTTGGAACTGCTCAGCGGTGTCCTTTGCATGCGTCTGGTCCGAAAACTCTGTGAAGACTGTCGCATCGGGTATCAGCCTCATCCGCAGCTGTTGCAGAAACTGGGACTGCCAGTTGGCCGCATCGATAAACTCTATCGCCCATTTGTTTTCCAACCGGGAATGGTGGACGAAGAGCAAAACGAAATTCAGCCGTGCACAAACTGCAACGGCATCGGCTACAAAGGCCGCACCGGTATTTTTGAGTTGTTGACAATCAACGCGGAAATTCGCGAATCCGCAGCTCGAAGTCCACAGTTCAAGTCACTGATGTCGATTGCCCGCAAGCATGGGCACATCTCATTGCAACAGGAAGCTGCTGTCGTGATCGCACAGGGCGTCACTTCCGTCGAAGAACTGCAACGAATGTTACAGGCGTAAGCAAAAGGACCCAAACATGATCATTGCATTCGTCATCGTGCTATTTCTGCTGGTCGTCGCTTCGACGTGGTGGTTCGGCATGTGGAGCAACTTTATCACGCTGATCAATTTCTTTTTGGCGTCGTTGATTGCGTCGAGCTTCTACGAGCCTTTGGCACAGTACCTCTCGAGGCAGATTAGCGACTATTCAGCACTGGCGGACTTCCTCGCATTGTGGATTCTGTTTTTGGGGACGTTCATACTCTGTCGAGCCGTCACGGATGTCCTTTCGCCGCGACAGATGAAGTTCGATATCGTCACCGAGATGATCGGACGAAGCGTGTTTTCCATTTGGATCGCTTGTGTGTTTATCGCGTTCACACTGTTTTCATTTCACATGGCACCATTTCACCCAGACGCATTCCAAAAAGAAGTTGAATCATCTACGCTAGGTTTTGGGCCTGATCGAATGTGGTTGGCGTTCATCCAAAGTCGCTCACGAGGTGCTCTTTCGGCTTCCAATGCCAAGAACTTTATTGTGGCCAAGCACCCTGAATCGCCGCATCCCGATGATGCAGAGCTAGACGTTCGCGTGTTCGATCCCAATGCAAGGTTCATCGACGATTATCACCGTCGGCGAGCAAAACTTTCAAAGAGAGACAACTTCAGGGAATAGCATGGCGATCAGCACTTTTGAGTTGTTTTCGATCGGCATTGGCCCATCCAGTTCCCACACCGTCGGCCCGATGAGAGCCGCGTTGCGATTCGCCCGGCAACTTGAGACCGAATCGCTGTTGGCGAAGACGAAAAACGTCACCGTGCAGCTTTATGGATCGCTTGGTGCAACTGGAAAAGGCCACGGCAGCGACAAAGCGGTTCTTGGAGGATTGGTCGGGCACGCACCCGAAAGTGTCGATCCAGCGGAACTGAATTCCATCACTCTGACCGTTGCTGAATCGAACACGATCAAACTTCTGGGCACGCATGAGATTCAATTCGATCTTAAAGAGCACCTAAAGTTCTCTGGTATCGTGCTGGATTTTCACTCCAACGGTTTACGCATTGCAGCCAGTGACGCTGACGGAAAGACGTTGCTCGAACGAACTTACTATTCCGTTGGCGGAGGTTTTGTTGTCAATGACGACGCCACGGGCGCCGACCGAATCGTACCCGACACAACCGAGGTAAAGCATCCGTTCACTAGCGGAGCGGAATTACTATCGATTTGTGACACCGAAGGACTCGCGATCAGCACCGTCATGCTAGAGAATGAAAAATCGTGGCGCAGCGATTCGGAAATACGCAGCAGCCTGTTGGAGATTTGGTCGGTGATGGAAGATTGCGTCGAAAACGGCTGTCGCAACGAAGGCATTTTGCCAGGCGGACTGAAAGTCAAACGCAGAGCTGCTCACATGTTTCGCAAGCTTCAAGCCGAAGGCGATGACATGGCCGCGCCGACAAGCCGCATGGATTGGGTGAATCTTTGGGCGTTGGCGGTCAACGAAGAAAACGCTGCTGGTGGCCGCGTGGTAACGGCGCCGACCAACGGAGCCGCCGGAATCATTCCGGCCGTGCTGCACTACTACACACGTTTCTGTCCAGGCGCAAACGAGGACGGCGTTGTTCGATTTCTACTCACGGCCGCCGCGATTGGGACGCTTTTCAAAATCAACGCATCCATCTCGGGCGCCGAAGTTGGCTGTCAGGGCGAAGTGGGATCGGCCTGTTCAATGGCCGCTGGAGCGTTGGCCGAAGTCTTTGGTGGAACTCCAGCTCAAGTCGAAAACGCAGCCGAGATCGGTATGGAACACAACCTTGGTTTGACTTGCGATCCGATCGGTGGGCTGGTTCAGGTGCCCTGCATCGAACGCAACGCCATGGGCGCTGTCAAAGCCATCAATGCAGCAAGGCTGGCAATGCGTGGTGACGGTAAGCACTTTGTGTCGCTTGACAAGGTCATCAAAACGATGCGTGAAACTGGCAAAGACATGCAGAGCAAGTACAAAGAAACGGCTCGCGGCGGCTTGGCCGTGAATGTGATCGAGTGTTAGTAGGCGAGTCTGTCGAGGGCTCGTAAGTACCACTGTCTCGGTCAGGGACAGACCGAGCGACTCAATGAGTGAACTGAAAAAAATTGGAAACCAGAAACGCTTTGGGATCCTGGCGGTCATTTTGCTCGCAGCGATTCTTGCGTTTCTGTCCGTCACTGCGGAATTTTCGGTTTCCGGCCGACCCTCGGTCGACATGTTGCTCCTGTTGGCAGTTACCAATTTGGCTGTCTATCTTTGGATTCGAATTGCTTGCGGTTGGAATTCGAGAACCCATGCAAAGATCATTGCGACCCTTTTCGTGCTTCAAGGGCTACTCTTTGCGACCGTTCAAATGGAAGGTATTCGAGGAAACGGGCGACCCATTTTCGCGTGGCGCTGGGCGCCGCTTCCGGCTGACGATTTCAATGCTCCAGTGACAGCCAACGTGAAAACAGCGGATATTGATTTAGAAACGATTTCCCAACAGCCTCTGTTTCAATGGCCTCAGTTCCGAGGTCCCAATCGCGACGGAATATCGCAGCCAACAACACTCAACTGGAAAGATTCACCACCGAAACGATTGTGGAAACAACCCATTGGCTCCGGCTGGTCTTCATTCGTGATCGTCGGACCATGGTGTTTCACGCAAGAGCAGCGTGCCGCCGATGAATGTCTCGTTTGTTACGAGACCAAAACCGGCAAGCAAGTCTGGTGTAACTCCGGACAGGAAAGGTTCAGCGAAATTACAGGCGGCGAAGGTCCTCGAGCCACGTCCGCTTTCGATGGCGGATTCCTGTACGCGCTCGGCGCGACAGGCGTGCTCAAGTGTGTCGACGCAACCAGCGGAACGACACGATGGGAGGCAGACATCCTCATCGAACACGCTGCCGAAAATTGTTATTTCGGAATGTGTGCCTCACCGCTGATCGTTGACAACAAAGTCATCGTTAGCCCCGGCGGCAAAGGGAACTCGTTGGTGGCCTATGACAAATCCGATGGAAAGCTGGTTTGGAAAGGCGGCGATGGTGATGCCTCCTACAGTTCACCCGTAGCGATGACGATCGCGGGCGTTGATCAAATACTGATCTTCAACGGCGATGGACTTTTCGCGCACGATGAAGCTACTGGCAATGTGTTGTGGCATATCGACTGGGTCAGCAACGAAGAAGAAAAAAACAACGTCTGCCAGCCAATTCAAATTGGCGACTCCGACGTCTTTATTTCTTCAGGATACGGAATGGGATCTGCTCGATTCAATATCGACCACCGCGACGGCGAATGGTCCGTAAAGACAGTTTGGGAAAATCAAAACCTGAAATCGAAATTCTCTTCGGCAGTTTTCCACGATGATCACATCTACGGTCTCGACCAAGGAATTATGGTTTGCCTCGACGCGAAAACAGGAGACCGCAAGTGGAAAGGTGGACGCTATGCACACGGTCAATTCATCAAAACAGGAGACTACTTCATCGTTCAATCAGAAAGAGGCTATCTGGCTCAGGTGCTGGTGTCATCCAGTCACTTTAAGGAGACTGCCCGAGTTGAAGGACTCGATAACCGAACGTGGACTCACCCGGCGATCGCAGACGGTGTTTTACTCATTCGCAACGATCGAGAAATGGCTGCTTACCAATTGGAGAAGTAGCCGCATGTTGTTTGCAGTTGACGCCTTGTCTACCGGCGTCACCGCCACGTTCGTCTTCGGCTGTTGCCCAAAAAATGCATTGGCCGGTTGGGTCGCAGTTCAATGGGTGTTTGACGAAGCCATTGTCGGTCACTAGGCCTCGCGATCACGTATGGATACCAACTGTTTTGCGGGCTGATAAATCTAGCATCGATACCAGATGTGATCGGTGTCGAAAACGAAGGCTGATAAACAATTGGGGCCGTTACTTCGACGCCAGTGTAAATCTGTCCTTCATAATACTGAGCCTCAAGTGTCGAATAGGACATCGAGGAAATAAATGCGATCGTTATCAAAAGGAGTTTCGAGTTGCGGAGTATCGAGTTTCGCATCGTTCTTTACCAATCCATCAATATTGAAACCAAAAATCGCTACAATGAGCTGTCGTTACGCCGACTCTAATTTGTGGATCGTTCGAGTAAATCATTTTTTTGTCCCAGCAGCAAAAATTACGAAAAGTGGAAAACGTGTTTCCAATTCCCGTGCTCAGTTTCTTCCAGCAAAGACTTGTTTATGCGACGTTGTTGCTGGTGTGTACAACGATTCCCTGTGTCGAGACGTTTGCTCAAAGTCAGCCCAACAATACCGGTGTCGAATTTCGAGCGGACGGAACCAAATCCAAACCGCTGAAAACCCGACGCGATCGTCCACCGGGCGCCGCCACACCGAGGAATATTCCTTCGCCACGGCCAGATGGTTGGGTTGTTGACTTAACCAACACGCTCAACAAGGAAGAAGCCGATCACATCAATGAAGTTTGCGAAGAGGTTTTTCAAACGGTTGGCCGTGAGATGACCGTGGTCGTGATCGACTCGACCAACGGAGCCCATCACCGCACTTTCGGGATGAACCTGTTCAACCATTGGGGAGTCGGCGGAGCTTTTCGCAACAATGGAATCTTGCTGCTGGCTGTCATCAAGGATCGTCAGGCAGAGATCCTGTTGGGCAAAGGAATTGACTCCAACGAACAGGAAAGAGTCGCTCAACAGATCATGGACAACGTGATCGTGCCAAACTTTCAACGGAAAGATCCGGGGAGCGCACTCTATGAAGGCATCCGAGCCTGTGCGGCTCGCATTCTGTTGGTATCTGACTTGAAGGCACCACCGGAATTACCAGGCGTTGCCGCAAAACGGGCGGCTCATCGAAAGTATCAACGTCGACGCAGCCTCCTTCCCTGGTTTTTGGGCTCACTCGGCCTTGGCGGTTTGGGACTCGTTTTCGGAGGTCGCTACTGGATTCGTTATCGACCACGAACTTGCGAATTTTGCAACGATGGCAGGGTGCTTTTGGACGAAGTCAAGGACGACGAATTTCTCGATCCGCCAGAGCAACTTGAGGAACGCATCGGCAGCGTGGACTACGATGTGTGGGCCTGTTTGACTTGCGAGGAAGTCGTCAAAATTCGCTACGGCAAGTTCTGGACTCGCTATTCGTTCTGTCCGCAGTGTGAGTACGCGACGCGATCGAAAATCACGCGCACCCTGATCCGCGCTACGACAGCACATGGCGGAAAAGTCCTCGTTGAGGAAAGCTGTTGCAACTGCAGCTACTACGATCGCCACACTTATTACACGCCTCGCGTTGTCAAATCGTCAAGCAGCTCATCCGGCTTCGGTGGCGGCAGCAGAGGTGGTGGAGGAGGAAGCGGATTCGGCGGCGGCAGTTCCTCAGGCGGTGGAGCCAGCGGAAGTTGGTAGCCAAAGTTTGTATGTATCGAACTTTCTAAGCGGCAACATGATGCTCCTCGAAATCTGCATAGACTCCTACGCTTCAGCCCTCGCGGCGAAAATTGGCGGCGCTGATCGGCTGGAAATATGCAGCGCTCTCGCCATCGGCGGAACGACACCCAGTAGTTCTCTCGTTGAACAATGCGTCAACGAGCTCAGCATGCCATCGATGATGATGATTCGTCCGCACGATGGAGGCTTTGTTTACTCCGATGACGATCTTCGCGTGATGATTGGTAGTATCGGCGTCGCCAAGTCGATTGGCGTTCAAGGCATCGTGTTTGGCGCGTTGACGGAGGATCGAAAAGTCGACGTTGAATCTTGTAAGCGACTTTTGGAGCAGACTGAGGGCCTTGAGACAACTTTCCATCGAGCGATCGATGTCGCAATCGAACCACTCGACGCATTGGCAACGATTGAGCAACTTGGATTCGATCGCATACTGACTTCAGGCCAGTCATCGACGGCGATCGAAGGAGCAAACTTGATTCAGCAAATGGTCCAACAATCATCCACCATAAAGATTCTTGCTGGCTCAGGCGTCAACGCGGCCAACGTTTCGGAATTGGTCCAGCGAACAGGCGTCAGCGAAGTGCACGCCAGCGCCAGCGTCGGGATATCCGAAACGCAAACTCAAGGCGAGGTTTCATTTGGCGAAAATCGCCGCACCACATGCGAGGACAAAGTTCGCAATATTAAACGGAACTTAAAGTAGTACTTCAATGTCCCAAAAAAAACTCACAACCGACGCTCGAGTCAAAGACGTTTCGCTTTTCCTGCTTCCCATTGAAACACGGGTACCGCTAAAGTTCGGATCCGAAACGCTACTGACGGTCACATGCGCTCGCGCCAAAGTTACGCTCGAAGATCGAAATGGAAACGTCGCCAGTGGATGGGGCGAGACGCCTTTGTCGGTTCAATGGGTTTGGCCTAGCACGGTGCCGTACACGCAACGTCATGATGCATTGGTTGAGTTCTGCAAAGTTCTCCGCGACGAGTGGTTGAAGTTCACAGAATTCGGTCATCCGATTGAATTGTCGCATCTATTTCAGCAAGAAGTTCTCCACGCACGTCAGGACGCATTCAACGCGAATCGTGGCGGCGAACCGATGCCTTACCTTGCTGGATTGGTCGCGGCCAGCGTCTTCGACCAAGCCATTCATGACGCGTATGGCGTCCTGCATAACGTAGACATCTACAAGACGTACAACCAGACGTTCATGTCTCAGGACCTTTCCCATTTTCTGCCGCCAGAATCAGACGCTGAAGTTTCCTTCGCCGGAAAGTATCCAGCTGATTTTCTGGTCGACAATCCGCCAACAAAAATTCCGGTATGGCATCTCGTTGGTGGGCTCGATCCGATTGCACCGGAAGAGCTCAATGGCGATGAACCAGACGACGGCTATCCGGTACTGCTCAGGGATTGGATCAAGCGAGACGGCTTGGAATGTCTGAAAATTAAACTCCGTGGTAACGATTCGGCTTGGGACTACGACCGGCTGTTGGCGATCGGTGAACTGTCAATTGAAACGGGTGTTAAATGGTTGACGGCCGATTTCAATTGCACCGTCGAAGATCCAGCCTACGTAAACGAGATCCTTGACCGTTTCGAATCGGACCACAAGCAGATCCACGACATGATTCTGTATGTGGAACAGCCGTTTCCGTACGACCTTGAAGCCAAACGTATCGATGTCCATTCCGTTTCGCAGCGCAAACCGTTGTTCCTGGATGAGAGCGCTCACGACTGGAAATTCGTGCGGCTTGGAAAACAACTTGGCTGGTCGGGCGTCGCGCTAAAGACTTGCAAAACACAAACCGGTGCGCTACTGAGTTTGTGTTGGGCGAAAGCACACTCAATGCCGCTGATGGTTCAGGACTTGACGAACCCAATGCTGGCTCAGATCCCGCACGTTCGCCTTGCGGCACATGCGGGAACGATCATGGGAGTCGAATCAAACGGTATGCAGTTCTATCCAGACGCATCAGGGCCCGAAGAAGCCATCCATCCCGGACTCTTCAAACGCCGCGACGGCGTTTTGGATTTGTCGACCATTCGCGGTCCCGGATTCGGATATCGCGTGGAAGAGATCCAACGCCAATTGGGTGAGCCGGTTGCGTTTAACGGCAATACCGTTCAATGAAGCCAAAGTCTCGGTGGCATAGGCCTCTGGCCTGTGTTCTGCATGTCCACAAGCCAGAGGCTTATGCCACCTCCCCAATGCAACGACCCTACTGAATCACCTTCATTGAACGGTATTGCCGCTAAACAATGGTTTGGAGTACGAAAAGAAAATCCGCGAGATGGGGCGAACCGACTGCAGTTCCCGCATCAGTCATCGATCGATTGATTGGCAAGTTGGATCCTCCAACGTTGGCCGAATGTCACGCATTGCAAATATGTTCAAGCTGAGGCGGGCCGCACAACGATTTTGTGTAGGCGACAACCTCGGGCTACAATATCGCGATTGAAAGTCCGCGATATGTTAGAGGTAACGATTCATGAAACCATCGATAGCGATTCAGCTTCAGTCGCTGTTGTTGTGCTTCGCGATGATGTTGGTGCTGACAGGTAGCGCCGATGCGTTTCAGCGTCTCCCGAAGGATAGCAGTGCGGCGTTTTCACTCAAACTAAACGTTGACAGCGAAGACGGGCACGAACTTGAAAAGCCGTATTTGCTTTTTACCTATCGTCCAGACGACGGGCAGCACCCCAGCACTCGCTCAACTTTGTTCAGGTCCGCCAAAGCCGGAAAGAGCATTCAACTTCCTGTGAAGACTTCGCAAGTGGTGGTCGTCACGGACAATCACGCGCCAGCGATCATTTGCTTCGACAAAGTGCCTATCGAAGGTGAGTCGATCGAGAAAAGTGTGACACTGGAACAAGGCGTTGCAATCAAATTTCGAGTCTTGGACGGCAAAGGCAAACCGCTTGCCAAAGCGATCGTTAAACCGCGAGTTCAGCTCAACGTGGGTAGCGAATTCAGTTGGAAAGGGAGATCAACGAACGAAAGAGGCGAAGTCGACATACTTTTCCCGACCAAATCTGTCGCCGGAAAGGCTTGGATTCGAGCGCGAACTGGCGAAAACAAACACGCCAACTTTGTGGCCAATGGAGAAACCGTCGAGATCAAACTCAGCCGCCATATCGGCCATGCGGTTCAAGTGCTCGATAGTGAAAACAAGCCCGTCGCCAACGCAAGAGTTTGCCACATCAACATTGGGTCGAGGTTTACGAGACGCGACCGAAACCGACCGCTGGCGAAGACAGATAGAAGTGGAAGGTTCAAAATCGATGGCGATCCAACGCGACCTCTGCGGCGAAACTTCATTGTAGAAGGAAACAAATTGCGAGGTGTCTTTTCTGACGTTTTACTTGACCCCAAGAAAACGATCACGCTCAAAATGCCCAAACCGCGGACGATCAAGTTCACCTTCACTGGAGATCCCAAAGTGATCCAAGGAAAAACACTACGAGTCTCCAATGGACTCTACGACGACAAACACCGTCAGTACTACATGTGGTTGCCGTATCACATCAACGCCGATCGAACCGTCCTGACCGTGCACGGCGTTATGGATGGTTGGCTTTCTGTGTCAGCCGATGGCGTCAAAGGAAACTACTTCTGGTCGGAGGAAATCGAGAACAAGCTCGACGAGATCAGCATCGATCTGAATCAACACAAAAGGCACACGCGAAAGTTTCGTATCGCGTTTGAACACGAAGGAAAACCAGTTCAACCAGAAGGTCATGTCAGCTTTTACGTCCGCACTC
>CALLUY010000046.1 GCA_938010615.1 uncultured Pirellulaceae bacterium
CCATGCCAGAGGTTAGATTTGGTACAACGAACAGGCTGCGCCACAAGAGTCGGTCTCATGATTCGAAGTCGGGTCCGATCGCGGCTGACGTGGGGATTGGCAGCGGCTTGGGCTGTGACAACCTGAAAGCTGAAGATCCTAGCAACTCAATAAACCGAAAAGCCGATCGCAATTCGATTAAGTTCAACGTATCAATATCCCAATCCAAAGTAGATATTTATCCCGAGAGGGGCATTACACGGGATTGAAATTGGATTTTGCGAAATTGTATTCTTGCTCGTCTTGGCGTGTCAAATCAATACTGCCCTCGCTCAGTTTTGATGTGCTGGCTGTTTTGGCGTGTCGCAAATGGCTGAGTCTTCTGGCAACAACGAGCAAAAATACGTCGAGCAAAATACTGGATCAGGCGGGTGCTAAAAGGAATTTGGAACATTGTGATGCGATGAGAATGCTTCCCTACTCGACCGTGATCTCTACGCTCCCTGAGTGGCTGTTGAACTCGGGAGCATACATGCATTGTAGCTCCGCGATTCCGGTTTCGTAGACGCCGCGGTGTTGGACTCGGACGGAGTATTCGAAGACGTAGGTGCCGCGAGGTAAGTAGTCGATGAAGAAGTGGCTGGCCGTGTCCTTTGTCGATTCGTAGTACGCCAAGCCGTCCTGAAACTTATAGCGAGAAAGTACATTGACCGGCTCGGTGCCGCTGCCACGATAGTCCTTGAGGTGCACGTATTCCATTGCCCGATCGACGCGGAGTTCGACTCGCATGACTAATTCGTCGCCGACTTCTACTGGGCCTTTGACTTCGGAGATCACCGGACCCTTCTCCGAGTTCTTCTTGGTGTACAGGCTCTTCTTCAACGTCAGTGGAGTCCCTTCGTAAGGCTCGATCTTGCTGACGTCTTCTAGGTATTGCCAATGGACGCTGCCCCAAGCGATGCCGTCGTCGGACTTCACCATTTCGATCTGGCCCATCTCCGGCCTGATCTCGCCGCGAACAAACTTTTGTTCGTAGAATCCAGTTCCAGCTTCGATTTTCTCAGGCTTGATTTGCAACCCGCCGAGCTTCACGCTGACCAGTTTATCGGAGGCCAACAAGTCGGTGCCGCGGAGGAGCAAGCCGTAACATGCGTCCGCGGTCGCTTTGGTGGTTTTCCAATTCTGAGTTTGTTTCTGTTTCAGCAGCCAGATCTTTAGCTCCTCAACTTTCGCCTTGTCGCCGGCGACTTCATCGTAAGCTTCGATCATCAAAGCTTGTGTCTCGATCGGAGCCTTGTACCACCACCAAGACCGATCTCCTTCTCGCCAGAACATTCCCATTTCGTCCTCTTGAAGACTCCGCTCCGTCAGGCTTTTCATGATCGCAGTGGGCGTTGCAGGATCGCCGAGTCGCTTCAATGCAATCGCGACATGGCCTTGTGATTGACGATTGTTCAGGTCGACCCAATGTTTCTTTGCTTGGCCAACGAAGTAGTCGAACGCAGTCTTGTATTTGTCGTCAACCGGTTTGTCGTTGAGGAAGAAGCTGCGACCGTAGAGGTAAAGACAAATGGATTGCGAAAGATTGTTCTCTTTCAAATTGCCATGGTTCCTGATGGCTTCGTACTGTTTGTTGATCCACCAATCCAGCCGATCAAGAGACCGGATCGCCGGAGAGACATCGACGGTGGTTCCCAGATGCCGAAGTCGTCCGAATCCTGTCGTCACATAAAGCGTGATGTAATCGTTGGCTCGTCCGCCAGGGAACCATGGCCACGCACCGTCGCTCAGTTGCATTTGTTTTAGCCGATCAAGTGATCGTTTCGTTTCTGCCGTCATGCGGTTTTTGTCGAACAGGACACCGACGTCGCGACGAGCCTGACTTTCCTTTTTGCCGGCCTTCAACCACGGCGATTCGGCGATCAAAATGTTTCGCAATTCGTCGTTCTTCTCCAGCGGACCATCGAGAGCATCGGTGCCTCGCCATTGGTCGAAAATTCTTTCGATCTTCGGATCGCTGGAAACGATGTGATGTCCAAGCGTATTCGCGTACAGCCGGTTAAACGTTTGCTCACTGCATTGATGTTGGTATTCCATCAAGTACGGCAACGACATGACTGCGTACCAAGACGGGTTGGAAGTCATCTGTACCGTCAGAGTTTGATTTTGAAGCGTGTCGCTTTTTCCAGATAACTTCAGACGTTCGAAATCAAAAGTCTTTGTTTGGTTGCCACGAATTGGCAGCGGAAGCGATTCGGTTACAAGGATTCGTTTCGAAAGAACTGGCAAGAATCCTTCTTCGCCATCGGAAACTTTCTCAGTCGCACCAATCGCCTTGTAAGTCAACGCTCCTACGAAATCAGGAACTTTGATTTTCCAGTAAAGGCTCGTCGATTGTCTGGCCGGAATCTCGAACGTCTGATCGAGCTGCTGGTTGCCGAACGCCGCATCGACGCTTTTAGCCGTACGAGCATCTGCGAACGTCAGCCGAACAGAACCGGTTTGCGGATCGTCTGACTGGTTGGAAACTTTGACGGAGAATTCAAGCAAATCTCCCTCGCGAAGGAAACGAGGCGGATTCGGTTGGACCATCAGGTCTTTGCTCGTTGTCATCTCGTCTGTCAGAAGCGCCGACCGCAATTCGTTATCATGAGCGAAACCCATGAATTTCCATTTCGTAAGAGCTTCTGGAATTTCGAACTCGATTCGAACCGATCCATCGTCATCGACCTTCAGGTTCGGATAGAAGAACGCGGTCTCTTGCAGGTTCTTGCGAGGAGAAACGGATTTGAGGTCGACTTTCGAACCTGATGATGCGGAGCTGACGGTTCCGCCCCCAGCATCCGTTTCCACGCCAGATGAATTGGATTGACCTTTGCTCATTGAGCGACCAGCCAACCCCATCCCTGCCGCGTTCGGTGCCGGTGCCGACGCGGTATCAGCCATTTCCATTGCGGGGACTTCGCCACCACCAAGGAAACCGCGACCTCTGAATTGCATTCGCTGCATCGCATTCCGATTTGTCCAGTAATCACTCTGCCAATCAAGTCCCGTTAGGTTTGCAAAACTTCGATAGGTGCGACGGGCGTCTCGATAACTGCGGTGGCCAGAGTGAAAAGCTTGACGTCCGCTTTGTTGAAAGTTGTAGAACCGCATCGTCACCGATGTGTAGTTGCGATAAAACGCATTGAAGGCACCTATCCACTGGTGAGGGTTAAATGCATCCAGCGACGCGTCATACATGCCCGCAACCATTTCGGAAACTGTTTTTTCGGCGTTGGGGCCAGACACAACGGCCGTCCAAGTTTCTCGGCCGCCGGGTTGAAGCTTGGAAACGAAGTGCTCCCACTTAACGGTCAGCTTTTTGTTTGACCACGGGACGGTGATCGGTTGATTGACAGGGTAAAGTCGATTTTCATGAACGTAGGTGATTCGGAGTTGTATTCCTCCACGATGTTTTTCTTCGATGGGAAATTTAATGACGTGCTGCGTTGCGTTGGGGTTCGTCCAGTACGATTTCAAGACCTTGCCGCGATGCTCAAGTTCCACAAACGCGCGACCAGAATCATAGCCAGTGCCCCAGACGGCAACGAATTCTTCGCCCGGTTCGACAGACTTTTGCTTCGTCTGAAAGAAGTGAGGAATCTTCGTTGCGAACTTGTCGCCCGTGAAATCGTTCACCAATAGTGGCACTTCTGTGCGGACCTTGTTGCCGGCCGGATCAGTCGTTTCGAAAACGGCTTTGAAAGCACCCGCTTTGAGTGCGATCGTCGTTTTTGTTTCTCCTGAATCGTCGGTAGAAAGTTCCCTTTCGAGAGCAATTGCTCCGGTTGGCCATGCATTGATTTTCGACAGGTCAGGTGTGTCGGTTTTCGGGTTGTAGCCCCAACGATATCGGTTCCCAAGAGCAACACGTTGGACTTTTTCAGGTGGAGTCAATTCGAAGATTTTGAGGACGCCGCTGGATTTTTGGCCTTCGCCGTCCACTGTTGTGATGCTCAGTGAGAGTTCAATTTCTTCGTCCGTCGTCAACCATTGTTCTGCTGACAATTTCGCCTGTAGCGATGTGTAGCCAACGCTTGTCGTCTGGGAGGCTGAACGAGTCTCCCCGGCGGTGTCGGTAACGTCGGCGAAGACCTGATAAGTGAAAACAGGTTCACTTTCACGATCGATCGATTCATCCGGTTCGGCCGTGAATTCGATCTCAAACTTTCCGTTGGCGTCGGTTTTCATTTCACCATTGGCGATTTCCTTGGTATCGCCACGCTGCGGCACGTACCAATATCGATAGCTCCACCACGTCGGATATCGAACCGTTCGGACGACGCGCCAGACGACTTTGGAACCGTCGACGGCCGCGCCCGTGTAAGCCGTTGCGTTGCCGGTGATCTTGACTTTTTGGCCAAGTTGAAATGCTTCGGTCGGTTTGTCAATTTCGGTAAAAAACTTTGGGCGTTTGTATTCCTCGACGCGAATCCTTGCGGTACCTGCGATCGAAGAATGGAGTCGCATCATTCCCGTTACGCGATCTCGCGGCGCCGTGAAGCTGCCAGAAAACGAGCCAAACTCGTTAGTTGTAAACTGCTTCTTTTCGACTTCCTGATTGTTGGCGTCATAAAGCCAAACGGTGAGCGTTTTGCCCGGACGGGTCGAATACTCGTTGGTGATTTGGTTGGACTGATAACAGATGCCTTTGAACTGAATCGTTTGGCCTGGACGATAGATGGAACGGTCTGTGAAGAAGACGGTCCTTTGGTGCTTTGTAGGCGCTGAGTACCTACCGTTGTGGGTGTTTTCGACGACACCGAATGTTTGATCACCATGAGTGATATCCAGCTTCATCAGCGCACTCTTGTTCTTAAAGATGACGAACCCGTTGGCGTCTGTCGTCGCAGTTGTTTTCGCAGATGGTCGACTGTTGCGTCCAGCGTATATCCATTTCGCGCTCTCGACGGTAACGCCCTCTAGCGGCTTTCCGTCGATGGCATTAACAACCTGAACCTCGAACTGACTTTCCCCGACCGAACGACGTGCAATCATGGCGAGTTTGCTAATCCAGACTTCGGCCATTGAAATCGATTTGTATTTTTCATCACGAGTCGCTTGGTCAAACGTTCCGTCATTGCTGGAAAGCAGGATGTAGCAACCAGATTTGAGGTCGAGTTTGTCTTTATCGACCAATATCGATTCAGTGCGTGGTTTGAAGTCATCTGTCGAGGGCAACTCAACGGACCACTCTTTGAGAGTCTTGGAATTCAGAATGGCCTTCATGTTTTCATTGTGTGAACGCTGCGGTGTTCGAAATCGTCCCCAGTCTTTCCAATTCCGGTAATCAAATTCGACTAGCCGAAACCAAACTTTGTTCACATTCTGATATCGGACATCAACTCGAACGTCGTCTCCGTTCCAAACCCGTTCCGTGACGATATTCAAGAATTTAGTTTCAATTTCGTTGAGCACATTTTGGCATTGTTTCGCCCCAATCGAATTCGGAAATCGAGCGATGCCTTGCTCCGCGAATTTTTTGGCTTCGACGAAATCGGATTCGTCAGCCTTGATCGCCATTGCCAACGATGCCAACGCGATCGAGCTCAACGGATGCGTGACGTTCTGGTCACAGAATCGTTTCAATGCCGCACGGTATCGAACGTTTGCTTCTTCTCCTTTGGCGATAGAACGTCCAAACCGAAGCCGCATTAACTCAGCGTCGAGGTAAGCAGTCGGATCTTTGTCCAAGGCATGGGATTGCAACAACTCCTGCAGCAAAGCGACCGCTTTGAGTTGGTAAGAATCGTCGTCAGTCGTTTCAGGATTCCATCTGAGGAACTCAGCGGTCGCGGCAAAGATTGGCGAATCGGCGCCAACTTGAAACGCGTCCTGTTGACGAATGAACTGTTCATCGAGCGAATAAAATTGCAACGCTCGGAAGGCAAGGAAGTCATAGAGCGTGGGGCGATGTTCGTCGGAAACGTTCCCTTTGGTCAACAGCTTGTCGTAGGTGGCGATTGGAATCTTTTGCAAATCCTCTTTCGACGCAAGAGCCTCTGTGAACAGTTTGTCAATTTCGCCCAGCAGTCTGGCCAGATCCCACATTGCAAAATCGTCGCCCGGTTCAGATGCCGTTTGAGACCGCTGTTGGAATCGCCATCGATTCTGTTGATAGTACATGAAAAAGTACTCAGCCAACATCGTCTTCAGCACTGGCTTCATTTGCTCAGGAGCATCCGGTATCGCGACGCGTAGTTGCTTGATGACGTACGGATAAACCGGTTGATTGACCTGACCTTCGATCAAAAAACGAGAGCACAAAGCCAGTGTCGCTTCAGGCCACGCTTCGTCAGCGACGGCACTTTTCTGAATCTCTTTCAAGCCAGCGATCGCCGATTTCGGCAAGCGATTTTGCTGATCGCTCTGAACTTTATTCCACAGCTGTAGCCGATCTTCGTCTTCGAGCCAAGAATCACCAAGGGATCCATTTTCGCTCGCCAGCAGAAAGTTACCTGCGAAGAGGCAACCGGTCAGTAGAGAAAGAAACAGAACAAGGAAACTGATCAAACGGATCATGTTGGCGACCTTAAGCGACAAGTGTTGTGTCCAACCCTATCGGAATGGATATCGCTTTGTGACGCAACATGAGTCGCTCGAGTTCCCGGATATTCTCGCACTCCAATGAAAATAAGCCATCCTTCGGACACGTCGGAGGTGTATCGGAAGGATGGCTTGATTTGCAGCAGCGATTTTGGTGCCGGTGGGCGAAATCAGTTAGGCGAACTTGTAGTTTGTGATCTGGTGGAACGTGGCCTCGAAGGTTGGAAGCCACATTGGCATGGTTTTGATCGCGTAGAATGCGGCTACTGAAGCAAGGATTACGATCGTGCAGTTAACGAACATGTTTTTGATCGTATGATTGGCTTGCATGCGAGCCATTTTCTTGTCGGCAAGTAAAGCAGCCGTGAAGTACTTTTCGGAATCAAGAGTTTGGTAAGTTTTAGACATGGTATTCGCTCAGTCGGAGTTTGTGTTTCGCCGTCGGAAGGCTGTTGGTAACGAGTAAAGCAATGCCCATGCCAAATAGATCCGTGCGGCAAAAACCACGGTTTCGGCAACGCTAGTTTATTCTGATGCCTAAACGCAACATCCGGATGTTGCAGTTAAAGCACACGCGATGGGTTTTCGCATCGATCGTTAAGGCTTGTTCACTCGAACGTGATCGAATACCGTTTCGGATCTTTCTTTCCTTTACGATTAACCAGTGTCTAACTCTCTCCATAACAAAACAGCCGTCGTCACCGGCTCCTCTTCGGGGATCGGTCGAGCGATCGCCGTTGCGCTGGCTAAGCAAGGAGCAAACGTTGCCTTGCACGGACGCGCGCCGTCGGATCGAATCGCAAGCGTCGCTGCCGAAGTCGCCGCGACCGGAGTCAAGACCACGAATCTTTTCGCTGACTTCGCCACGATTGAATCTTGGGAAGGGTTCGTCTCTGAAGCTTGGGATTGGAATGATGGCGTCGATATCTGGATCAATAATGCGGGCGGCGATGTGCTGACCGGCCAGTGGAAGGATCAGGGCCTTGAGCAGAAACTGGACTATCTGTTCGAAGTTGATGTCAAGGCAACGTTGATGCTCTCGAGGGCAATCGGATCCAAGATGGCCGAACGTGAATCAAGCGGCAACGGAGGTTCTTCGATTATCAACATCGGTTGGGATCAGGCGGCTCAAGGGATGGCGGGTGAGAGTGGTGAACTGTTCGCGACGACCAAAGGAGCGATCATGGCGATGACGAAAAGTCTTGCTCAGTCGTTGGCGCCGGAAGTTCGCGTCAACTGCATCGCTCCCGGATGGATTCAGACACAATGGGGCGAAACGGCAAGCGATGCTTGGCAAGCCCGAGCAACGGGGGATGCATTGATGGGACGTTGGGGGCAGCCAGAAGACATTGCAGCAGCTGCCGTTTTCCTCGCCAGTGATTCCGCCAGTTTCGTGTCGGGACAAGTGTTACCAGTCAACGGTGGATTTCGATTTAACAAAGAAGATTGAGCTGAAGAACGAAGTATGAACACGTCAAAAATTAAAGTCGGAGAACTTGATGTCGCTCTCGTCAAAGGGACTGACAAGCCGAAAGCTGCCGTGATTCTGTGTCATGGGTTCGGCGCTGGTGGTGACGATCTGGTTTCGATCGCTGAGGAAATGGTGAAGGTTGATGCGAACTTCAAGGAAGTCGCATTTCTGTTTCCAGTTGCGCCGATCAGCATGGGAACCGAATTTGGATTTGAATCTCGAGCCTGGTGGATGATCGATGTCGACAAAATTCAACAGTTGGCGGAGAAAGGCAAGTTTCGCGATCTAAGAAAAGAATCTCCAGAGGAACTGCCAAACTGCAACAAGTTGATCGTTGATGTGATCGAACATGCGTGCTCGGAGTTTGAGATTCCCCATTCTCAAATTGTGATTGGCGGGTTCTCTCAAGGAGCAATGTTGACGACGGATGTTGCGTTGTCGTTCAGCAAACAGCTTGGCGGTTTGGTCGTCTGGTCAGGCACCCTGCTCTGTGAAGACAAATGGGATTCGCTGATGGGTAACGTGGAATTTCCCGTTTACCAATCTCACGGAACACTGGATCCAATTTTGCCTTTCGATAACGCGGTGGCACTGTGCAACCTGTTCGCGGATGCGAAAGTCGACATCGACTTCACGGAATTCGAAGGTCCGCACACGATTCCGGTCAGCGGAATGATGGGTGCGATGAAAATGATTCGCAAAGCGGTTCTTTAGGAGTGCGACATAAGTTGTAGTCGTTGAGTTTTCTTGCGATTTGGCATATTCTGGTGCCGCAAGAATTTACTCTCACTCAACCCACACTGATATGCCTAAAGACTTTCTCAAGGGAGCTGCCGACGAATACGATGTGGTCGTGATCGGAAGCGGTCTCGGCGGACTCACCGCCGCCAACATTCTTGCTCGCGATGGCATGAAAGTCCTGTTGCTGGAACAGCACTACAAGCTTGGCGGTTTAGCGACTTGGTTCAAACGGCCCGGCGGCCATATCTTCGACATCTCGCTGCACGGATTTCCCTACGGCATGGTGAAGAGCTGTCGTCGGTATTGGTCCAAAGAAATCGCGGATTCGATCGTGCAACTGGAAGGTGTTCGCTTCGACAATCCAATGTTCTCGCTGACGACAACGTTCGATCGAAAAGACTTCACGAATCTTTTGACTTCTCAGTTCGACATCAAGCAAGAAGCGGTCGACCGTTTCTTTGACACTGCTCGTGGCATGAACTTCTACGACGATCAGGATCGAACGACGCGTGACCTATTTGAAGAATTTTTCCCCGGTCGCGAAGATGTGGTTCGCCTGCTGATGGAGCCAATCGTTTACGCCAACGGTTCAACGCTTGAGGATCCCGCGCTGACTTACGGAATTGTTTTCTCCAACTTCATGTCCAAAGGCGTGTTCGTATTCCAAGGCGGAACGGACAAGCTGGTCAAAACGATGGAGAAAGAACTTAAATCCAACGGCTGCGATGTTCGAATCAACTGTGATGTTGAAAAGATCAACGTCAGTGCAGACGCAGTCCAGTCCGTTGTCGTCAACGGTCGTACGATCAAATGCAAAGCCGTCGTGTCGAACGCGAATCTTCGGTCGACGATCTTCAATATGGTTGGCGAAGAACATTTTGATGGCTCTTTCGTCGACGATGCTAAGGAAGTTCGTCTGAACAATTCCAGCACGCAAGTCTACATGGCGATGAATCCGGACGACACGGTCCCGCGCGAGACGGGTGACTTGTTGTTCTCGAGCACGGCAGAGAGATTTGAAACGGATCTGCTGTTGAGTCGTGACATTACAAGTCGAACGTTTTCGTTCTACTACCCGGATACTCGTCCAGACAAAAAGGAACGTACCTTGATCGTGTCCAGCACCAACGCGAATTTTTCGGACTGGAACGACATGAGCAAGGATGACTACGAGGCGAGCAAGAAAGATTTGATCGAAACGACTTTCGACGCGTTAGAGAAATACGTCCCGAATTGTCGCGAGCGAATCTCTCACGTCGAAGCTGCGACGCCGATCACGTTTGAGCACTACACGAAGCATATTAGTGGAGCTTCCTTCGGCACGAAATTCGAGGGCTTGGCGGTCAGCCGTCAGTTGCCACAACAGATCACTGGCCTCTATCACGCCGGCAGTTGCGGCATCATCATGTCGGGCTGGCTCGGCACGATCAACTACGGCGTCATCGTGGCGAACGATGTCATCAACCAGATTTCAAGTGCTTCGATGCCGGCTTAGTGCTGTCGTATTTTCGATTTCGCATTCCCGATTCCCAATTCCGCATTCAATCATGTCTCTCGACGCTATTCATGCTGCAATTCCGCACCGTGCTCCGATGCTGCTGGTTGATGAAATCGTCAGCCAAGAAGAAGATTCCATCGTTTGCCGAAAATCGTTTCACGCAGAAGAATACTTTTTCCAAGGCCACTATCCTGACCAGCCGATTGTGCCTGGTGTGATTCTTTGCGAAGCCACCGTTCAGTCTGGCGCAATTTTGCTGTCGTCCAAAATGAAACAGCAGTCTGGCGTTCCCGTTTTGACGCGGATGTCGGATGTGAAATTCAAGAACATGGTCAAGCCCGGCGATTCGATCGAAATGTCGGTCAAGATCGACGAAATTGTATCGACGGCTTATTACCTGACTGGCGTTGCCAAAGTAAACGGCAAAGTTGCGGCTCGACTTTCTTTCACATGCACCGTCGCGGAAACAGGATAAGCCCATGGACTTCTTGAAGCTTAACGGAAAACCGGTTGTTGTCTTCGGCGTCGCCAACAAAAAATCAGTCGCTTGGCATATCGGCAAAACGCTAGAAGAACACGGTGCGAAAGTCATCTATGTCGTTCGCAGTGAAGCTCGAAAAGAGTCAACGGCGAAGCTGCTAAAGGATCGTCCGGTTTACGTTTGCGATGTTGAATTCGAAGACCAAATTGACTTCGTGCGAGACCAAATTGCGAAAGATCATCCTGGGCCAATTGCCGGATTGGTACACTCGATCGCGTTTGCGGCCTACGACGAAAGTGGCATCAAGCCGTTCCACGAAACGGGAAAGCAACAGTTGCTGCGAACTTTCGACATTTCGTGCTTCTCATTGATTGCGGTTTGCAATGCGTTCAGGGAAATGCTCGCTCCTGATGCCTCGGTCGTCACGATTTCAATTTCGACGACCACGATGGCCAGCGAGAACTATGGATTTATGGCGCCGGTGAAAGCAGCGTTGGACAGCTCGCTGGCTTTTCTGGCAAAGAGTTTTTCAAAGTTCTCTGAAGTTCGTTTCAATGCGGTGGCTCCCGGATTGCTGAAGACTTCCGCTTCGGCTGGCATTCCCGGTTACGTTGACGCTTACCTGTTCGCAGAGCAAGTTATCCCTCGCGGTAAGGCGATTCAAACGCAAGAAGCAGCGGACGCCGCATGTTTTCTGCTCAGTCCACGATCCTCCGGCATCAATGCTCAGCGAATCGTGATCGATGCTGGAATGGCGATCAACTATTTTGACAACGAGATAATTGCAAAACAAATGAAGCTTGATTGAGATCGATGCTACAATGGAAAGCGGAATTGGAAAAAGATAGCAATAAGTGATGCCCTTCATCGATCATGGGAATACGATTTCTTTGTAGCAGTTGCGAACATCGCCTCAATGTGAAAACAAAGCAGGCTGGCCAATTCTGTATTTGTCCAGAATGTGAAGATGAAATTCAGATTCCTCTCGAATCGACCGTCTCGCCAAAGACAAAGCAACGAAAGAAGAAACGCCGCGGTAAGCCTCGGTCCAACGTTGAAGTCGAGATTACTCCTGTCGTGAATGATCAATTTGATGATCAATTTTCTATTGAACTGGAACGTCCTGAGACGCCGTCTACTGAAGTTCGTGAAGTCTTCGAAGTTGCGGCTGCCGTTGGCAATTCGTTTGAGCAGGCCTCACAGTCGATCGTAGATCCCGAACGTGTGCCCGCTGCAGAGGAAGATTCGGAAGCACTTTTGAGTTCCGGTTTGCCGGTTGATGCCGACGCGGTGATGAAGGCGCTAAGCGATTCAAGCGACACCGACGAATCTAAAGACGATGATTCTTTTCTGTTGGCAAAACCAGTTGTAAAGATTGAAGAAAATCCTTTGAAGTCGGATCCAAATCTCGTTTGGTATTTGAGGCACAAGCGGCTCGGCGAAAAAGGGCCACTCAAAGCGACTCAGGTTGAAGCGATGCTCGAATCGGGGCAACTTCGACGAGGCTACATTGTGTGGCGACAGGATTGGAACGACTGGGTTCCTGTAGAGAAAGTCTTTCCTGAGTTGATTGCAAAGCCAGCCGATTCGACCTACCAAATTCCTGACGAGCTAAATCCGCATTCGGAAGTGAGCCGTAAACGGCGCTCTCAGAAACGATTTTGGATGTGTTTTAATGCCGCAGGTTTTCTTATCTTGGTCCTTTTGGTCTACTGGGTGACTCAGTTCGGTTGGTAATTTTTTGCGAGCAAGGCGATGTTTTCTCAGACCAAAATTTCTTTTCTAGTTTTGATTTCTCTTGTTTCAGTGGTCAGCCTCGCTGGGTGCGATGCCAAGAAAGCTGTAAAGGAGGACACGGCTCAATTGTCAGTTGATGAACCAGAAACTCCTGGCGACGCGGCTGATGATAAGGGTGTTGAAACGACTGAGCCTGAAGTTGAAGCCGATGCTGCGCCGGCGAAAGAGGCAGCTGACGCTGCAACGAATGATACTGCTGCGCCTGCTGCTGGCGATGGTTTCGAGGTTGCCGTTGCCAAGGGTGGTGCACTGGTTTTCAAGGCGCCTTCCTCTTGGAAAAAAGTGAAGCCACGTTCTTTCGTCGTTGAGTATGAAATTTCAGTTCCTAAATCCGAAGGTGAAGCTGACGATGCCGCCGATGGAAGGCTGACCATCATGGGAGCTGGAGGAAACGTTCAGGCCAACATCGATCGCTGGTACGGTCAGTACACACAACCCGACGGCAGCAAAACAGCAGACAACTCAACGGTGACGGAATCTGAAGTCGCTGGTTGCGATGTGACTTGGGTCGACATTGAAGGCACGCTGATGGATCGTCCCGGCGGACCGATGGCTGGCGGCGCAGTCGTTGAACGTGAAAACTACCGAACGCTTGCTTCCATCATCCAAGCAGGCGATCACGGACAATATTTCATCAAGCTCTATGGTCCCGTGAAGACCATTAACGACAATGAAGCTGCTTTCAGGTCGTTTGTGCAGAGCTTGGTAATTGCCAAGGATTGAAGATTGCTCTGTTGGTGACGTTCGCAAGGTGTCCGGTATTAGTTTCAACAATGCCAGTCATGAGAATTGATCGGACTTTGAATCAACTCGTTTGGCAGTTAAAATGTGGGATCGCGTGAAAGCGCTGATTCCCACCTTTCTCTCCACTCTTCCTTCCCGGAATTTGCTCATGAGTCGAAAGTCTTCCAAACGTGAAGCGAGCAAGAAATTGCTGAGCTATCAAACGCTTGAACCTCGAAAGTTGCTGGCGGGCGACGTCGTGATCTCGGAGTTCGTTGCATCGAATCTTGGGTCTTTTCTTGATACCTACGAAGAGTCGCCGGACTGGATCGAGCTTTACAATCGCGGCGATACGGCTGTTGATCTTCAGGGCTATCACCTGACTGATGATCCGGCTGACCCAATTGGCTGGACGTTCAATGCTTCGTCTGTGATTGGTCCCGGTGAGTATCAAGTTGTTTTTGCTTCTTCGCGAAACGAAATCGATCCCGCTGGATATTTTCACACTGACTTTAAGCTTAGTGCGGGCGGCGAATACATCGCACTCTACGATGCGGACTTAAATTTGCGATCTGAGTTTGGCGCCAACGGCACGGACTATCCAGCCCAAATCACAGATGTCTCTTTCGGTGTTGGACAGGGAGCGTTGGTCAACGGAGACAGCGTTGCTCAATATTTGATTCCGTCAGACAGCTCCCTTGAATCGACTTGGTTTAACAACAACTTCAACGCCAGTGCAAACGGATTTATCGATGGCCGCGCGGCGATTGGTTATGAAAATAGCCCTGGTAGCAATACCAGCTACAGCGATGAAATTGAAACCGTGGTCCCATCGGGAACAACCAGCGTCTACTTGCGAAATGAGTTCAATCTTGATGATGCGAGTGCGGTTACGGATCTCGTGTTCAATGCCAAGTTCGATGACGGCTTTGGGGTTTGGCTCAACGGTCAGTTTCTGTTTTCTGAAAACGCAGGAAATGGTTTCGCTTGGAATACCACTGCCAGTGGAATTCACAATGACGCTCAGGCGTTGCAGTATCAATCCTATGCGCTCGACGGAAGTGTCGGTTCGGTTGGGGATTTCCTGAATCTGTTAGTTGACGGGAAAAATACGCTGGCGATTCATGCACTCAATGAGTCATCTACAAGTAGTGACTTTTTAATGTCGCCGCAGTTACTCACGAATTCTCCAGTTGGGGCGGCAACGTATCTGGCGACTCCAACACCTGAGCAACCGAATTCGGGACCGGCGGTTATTGGGCCTCGAATCGAGAACGTGAGTGACTTTACATCAATTGCTCTCGGTCAACAGACGACCATTACGGCGGATATATCCCAATTTGATTTGCCAGTTAATGCCAGTCAGGTTCGTCTGCACCATCGCGTGATGTTCGGCAGCACGCACACCATTGCAATGAACGATAACGGCACAGGCGGTGATGCGGTCGCTGGCGACGGCACATTTTCTGCAACCTTTAACACATCTGGCGTGGCAGCCGGCCAAATGGTTCGCTGGTACGTGACGGCGGAAGATACCGACGGAAATCAGTCACGTGCTCCACGCTTCTTCGATGCACTTAATTCGGCCGAGTACTTTGGCGCGGTTGTGGTTGATGCTTCGATCGATACCGATTTGCCTGTTATTCAATGGTTCATCCAAAATCCTTCTTCGGCCAATACTGATTTTGGATCGCGGGCTTCGATTTTTTACGAAGGCACTTTCTACGACAACGTCCAAGTCGATATTCATGGCCAGTCGACACGTGGAAGCGAGTTTCCGAAGAAGTCGTATGACTTTGATGCCAACTCCGGCGAGAAATTCGATATTCCGTTCATCGGCAAATCGAGCGATTTTAATTTGCTGACCAACTACGCAGACCAATCAAAGCTTCGACATCCGTTGGCGTATGAGCTGCTGACCGAATCCGGAGTTCCGACGTTGCATGGCGCTCCGACGATGGTTTATCGCAATGGAGCGTTTTACGGACTGTACGACGTTGTCGAAGAAGGAGACGAAGAATATCTCGATCGTGTGGGGCTCGATACCAACGGTGCACTCTATAAAGTCAACAACAATTTGAGTCACGCGTACACGAACGTCACCAAGAAAACTCGCAACTATGAAAATCACGACGATTTTCAAAACGTGATCAATGGAAACGCGCTCAGTGGATCAACGGCGACGACTTGGGATTTTGACAACCTCGACATCGCGGGATTGATTAACTACGTCGCAGGCGAAGCCGTTGTTTCTGGTCCGGATTTTGGACACAAGAACATGTACTGGTATCGAGACACCGAAGGCACCGGTTTGTGGACGTCATTGCCGTGGGATCAAGACTTGACGTTTGGTCATCAATGGACGGCGTCCGTTTCACCGCCTTATTTTGACAACACGCTCTACACGAATCTGAACCTCGACGTGGGGCTCAACAATTTGTTCCAACGCGTGCACAACACGCCGGTGCTGCAAGAAATGTTTTTCCGCCGCGTGAAAACACTTTCGGATCAGTTTTATGGTGAGCCCGGAACTCCTGTTGCGTCAAGCTACCTCTATCAACGCATGAATGAGATCGAAGCTTTGATCGAGGACGAAGTCGCACTGGACATTGCTGAGTGGGGCATTCAGGCCAACTTCGCGGCGGCCTATCCGTTCAATCCTGCTCAAGCCGTTGATCAACTGCGAGACGTTTTCATTAACTCGCGCCGGGTGAATGTGAACAACCGCAATGGCGTGCCAAACGCCCAAACGGGAACGCCAACGATTCTGTTTGACAATTCCGATTTTGATTCCAGTCCAGCGTCTGGTTTGCAAGCTGAGGAATACGTTCGGCTCAATAATCCGAACTCCGTTGCTGTTGATGTTTCAGGTTGGACGATCAGTGGTGGAATTTCCCACACGCTCAAAGCTGGCACCGTCATCCCGGCCGGTGGAAGTTTGTACCTGGTTGCCGATGTCGTTGCATTTCAAAATCGCAACGTTGGAGTTGGATCGGGGCAGCAGCTTTTCATTCAGGGTAATTACAACGGGAATATTTCAAATCTTGGTGAAACGATTGAGCTTCATTCGGATGCCGGAGTCTTCGTCGATGATTTGACGACGCCGAATTCGGGTCTCACCGCGAACCAAGACTTTTTTCGGATCTCGGAAGTCAATTACAATCCGTCGACTTCAGTGGCTAACGCGGAATACATCGAGTTTCTCAACACGGGGACGACGACGCTTGATCTTGCGGGCGTTACGGTCACAGAAGGACCAAGTGTTCCATTCGTGTTCCCTGCGGGAACGACTCTGGCGGCGGGCGAACGGATTTTGATCGTTCAGGATCCAGCTGCGTTCGCGGCGGCCTATCCCGGTGTTCCGGCTTCACAGGTCGTTGGAAGTTATACGGGAAAGCTAAGCAACGCTGGCGAGAATATTCGAGTTGAAGAGCCAGGCGGTGAAAAGATTCTCGAAGTGAATTACGGTGATTCCAATCCTTGGCATTTTGGTACTGACGGTGATGGTCAGACGTTGCAGCTGGTGGACGAGTTTAACACTTCGTTGTTGGAAGTTGGGAAGAACTACGCTTGGAAGCCTAGTTTCGCATTCAACGGAACGCCAGGTCAGCCGCCGTTGAGCGTCGGAACCGTTGTCATCAATGAGATTCTTGCCCATACAGACGACCCATTATTGGACAGCGTCGAACTGTTCAATCCGACGGGCCAGTCGGTGTTGATCGGTGGGCTCTATCTTAGTGATTCCGCCAACAATCTCCTGAAGTATCAGATTCCTGCAGGAACGACTTTGGGCGCTGGCCAGTATATTGTGTTTGATGAAACTCACTTCAATCGGAATCCGACTAATCCGGGGCCAAATGACTTCTCATTTAGTTCGTCCAATGGAGATCAAGTTTGGTTGACGGCTGCTGCCGCTGGATTGCCAAGCGTCGTATTTGCTCAAGCTGACTTCGGTGCAACTTTCAATGGAGAGTCACTCGCACGAGTACCGAATGGAACGGGTCGACTGTTGCCGAGTGCAATGACAACGCTCGGAGCAGAGAATTCGACTCCTCGAGTTGGTCCGCTGATCATCAGTGAAGTCAACTATCATCCGGAGGATCCATCTTCCGCTGCGTTGGCGATTGAGCCAGCGATCACGGCTGGCGATCTCGAGTTTATCGAAATCAAGAATCCAACGGCGCAGTCGATTGCCCTTTCAAATTGGCGTCTTCGTGGAGAACTGGATTTCGATTTTGAATCTGGCATGATAACTTCGGGCGATACACTCGTCGTCGTGACATTTGATCCGGTGCTCCCGGAGAATGCGAGTTTGCTTTCCGCCTTCCGGACTCACTATGGCATCGACAATACGGTGAATCTCGTTGGTGTCGAGACCGGTGACAACCTTGCAAACAGCTTCGGACGTGTCAGCTTGCAACAGGCAGATGATCCGCCAGCAAACGATCCCGCGACGATTCCTTGGGTATTGGCGGACGAAGTTGTTTACGATGATCTTTCTCCGTGGCCAATCGCAGCCGATGGCTCAGGACCTTCGATTAACCGGCTAGAGTCAGGAACCGAGGGAACCCCAGCTTCCAACTGGACGGGCGATGTACCTTCGCCGGGCGAGTATTTTGGATCTTCGACTGCTCCAACGCTTGCTGGCTTGACGATCAACGGTGGCGAGAGCCAACGATCTTCAGTAGACAGACTCGTGTTGACGTTCAGCGGTTCGGTGGATATCGATCCAGACGCTTTCACTTTGGTTCAACGTAGCGATGGTGATGGAACGCCAACGGGAACCGTACTTTCCTCCAGCTTCAGTTGCGCCATGAATGGTGACACGATTGTGACGCTGACGTTTGATAGTTTGACTCGCAACGCCGCAGGTTTTCTTGTCGACGGCAACTATGAATTGACAGTCGACGGTTCAAAGGTACGACGAACGGGCACAGGTTTGACGCTTGGTGGCGAATTCGTCTACGGTGATAGTGCCGACGAACCGTTCTATTCGCTTTACGGCGACAACAACGGAGATCGCATTGTGAATATTTTCGATCTGTTGGCTCTGCGACAAACTTATTCCGCGTCGACAGGTGACTCGAACTTCAATCCAGCTTTGGACTTCGGCGCCGACGGAACGATCAATGTGTTCGACTTGCTGCAGTTCAGAAACAACTTCGGAGAATCACTGCCGTTTGTTTAGGTTCCGTTCGGAAAAGCTGGGATGTACCTCCGGTCTGTGCTCTCTTTTTAATGAAGCTTTCGAGTATGATGTCCACGGACAACGAACGGGGTCGCGAAGCGAGTGTTGCTGCGTCCCCAATAACCCTGATTGAACCGTTGCTGTTTTCTGTTTTGAGAGTCCATTGACACAACCAAAAATCCAAGCCGTCACGTTTGATATGGACGGCTTGATGTTTAACACAGAAGACCTCTACGACATCGTCGGCGAACAACTGCTCAACCGTCGCGGTCAGAGTTTTACGTCAGAGCTGAAAATGGCGATGATGGGTTTGCCGGGTCCGCAGGCGTTCGCCGTCATGAAAGAATGCTGTGGCCTCGATGATTCGATTGAGGCATTGGCAACTGAATGCGAAGAGATGTTCGTTGATTTGCTTCCAGCAAGAATTGAACTGATGCCAGGCTTGGAAACGCTATTGGAACTGCTCGAATCCGCTGACGTGCCCAAAGCGATCGCAACCAGCTCTCATCTAAAGTTTGCGGAGCGAGCATTGGGGATTTTTGACTTGCAGCCCCGATTCGAGTTTGTGTTGACCTCCGAAAGCGTTGAACGAGGCAAGCCCCATCCTGACGTTTATCTTCTGGCGGCAAGTCGCCTTGGCGTGCAGCCCGAGAATATGCTGGTGCTCGAGGACAGCGTTCACGGCAGTTCTGCAGCGATTGAGGCTGGTGTGACGACGATCGCAGTCCCATCCCGCCGTGTCGATTCGACTCAGTTTGGATCGGTTTACGCAATCTGCGACAGGCTGGACGATTCGACGGTCCTCGATTTGATTCGAAACTGACTGGTTCGGTTTATCGAGGCTTGTCATATTTCGTCGGCTAAAGATACTGATGACAAATGTAGCAGTGTCTCTCCGAGACACCGAACGAGTCTCCGAGAGACTTGCCTACAAGTTCAAAATCCAGTTTGCCCTACCCTTTCGATTGATCGCCCATGAGTAATCAAGACGCTCCCATCGCCATCGTTCTAGCTGCCGGAAAAGGCACCCGGATGAAATCCGAGTTGCCGAAAGTTCTCTGTGAGGCTGCCGGTCGACCATTGGTCAGCTACGTCATCGATTCACTGCGTAAGGCAGGCGTAGGCAAGATTGTCTCTGTTGTCGGATATCGAGCTGACCTTGTGAAGGAAACTCTCGGATCTGATCCGGATATGGAGTTTGCGTTACAGGAAGAGCAGCTTGGGACAGGTCACGCCGTGATGATGTGTCGTGAAGCCGTTGCAAATCACAACGGCCCGGTCGTTGTCGTCGCTGGCGATTCGCCGATGCTTCAGGCTGACTCCATCGCGGCGTTGCTTAAAGATTTCGCTGCGACCCAACCGGCTTGTATCTTGGGCACGCTGATCCATGACAACCCAACGGGGCTCGGGCGAATTGTCCGTGACGCTGACGATAACTTTACCGGTATCGTCGAAGAGAAAGATGCCACAGAAGATCAAAAAGCGATTGCCGAAGTCAACATGAGCACCTACGTTTTCGACTGTCAGAAAATGCTCAGTGCATTGGATCGATTGACCGACAACAATCGCCAGAAAGAGTACTATATCACGGACGTGCCGGGCATTTTGCTGTCCGACAAAGAAGACGTACGAGCACTTCCGGTGCTCAAGCCGATTGAGGCACTCAGTGTGAATACTGTTGAGCATCTCAAAGCGGTTGAAGAAGCTTTGCAAAACTCATAGCTCAAGTCGCCTTCCATCATTGTTGCTACGCAATCGAGTAAACCATGAGTCAGCTACAGGTCTTTAGCGGTCGAGCCAATCCAAAATTGGCGAACGATATTTGTTCTTCGATGAATATCGATCTGGCCGAATGCCGTTTCTCCACGTTTCCCGACGGAGAGTTTCACTGCAAAATCCAAGACGTTCGCGGTCGCGACGTTTTTATTGTGCAGCCGACGTGCCCTCAGGTTAACGACAACGTAATGGAGTTGTTGATCATGATCGACACCTGCCTTCGTGCCAGTGCCGAGCGAATCACGGCTGTCATTCCGTACTACGGATACGCTCGTCAGGATCGAAAAGATGAGGGTCGCGTTCCGATCACCGCGAAGCTGGTTGCGAACATGATCACACGCGCCGGAGCGGATCGAGTCCTGACCATGGATTTGCATGCGGCTCAGATTCAAGGTTTCTTTGACGTTCCCGTCGACCACCTTTACGCGGGTAGCGTGCTGAACGAGCACTTTCTGTCAAAGAACATTCCGACCGAGGACATCGTGATCGTTGCTCCCGATGAAGGCTCGATCAAACGAGCGGTTGGGCATGCGAAACGGATCGGCGGAGAGTTGGCAATTCTGGATAAGCGTCGACTTTCGGCAGAAAAGATCGTGCAGGAAAATATCATCGGCGGACCGGTCGAAGGAAAGGTTGCGTTGCTGTTTGATGACATGATCAGCACGGCCGGTTCGATTTGCGGCGCGGCGGAACTGGTGAAGAAAAAAGGTGCCAAGGAGATTCACGTCGCAGCAACCCATGGCGTTCTGGCGGGGAAAGCGGTTGAACGCTTGAAGAATGCACCAGTAGATTCGATTGTTGTCACCGACAGTATTCCGATTTCTGACGAAAAAGCAGCCCAGTTGCCTAACCTGAAGATTTTGTCGATCGCTCCGATGATGGGTGAAGCAATCCGTAGGATCCACCAACACAAATCGATTAGCGATATTTTCAAAGAAGACGACGATCCTTCAGAGGATGAGCCCTAAGGTATGACGAAAGGGTTGCATCCAACGAGCATTGAGTATTAACCGACATGGCTGTTCGAAAGCGGTATCTCCTGTTAGCAGCCGTCGTTGCGGTGGTCATGATTGTTGCCGCCATAATTTTGTTGGCGATTTTGGTTCTGGCTACGATGGCTTATGTCAGTGCCGCACCGCCCATTGAGTTTTCATTGAAGGATTCGCAATCGACCCGGATAGAAAAAGCGGAGGCTTGGCAGGAACGTCTTTTTGACAACCAAAGTTTCAATGGAGCAATTCTTGTCATCAAAGACGGCGAAGTTTTGATCTCGAAATGTAGCGGCTATACGGACCCGACGAAGGATCTGAAGCTTACGCCGCAAACTTCTATGCGACTGGCTTCAGTCTCCAAGCAATTTACTGCGGCGGCTATTCTCGTGCTCGTGCAGCAGGAGCGAATCGGACTCGACGACTTGGTGTCCAGCCACCTCGAAGACTTTCCCTACGGCGACGTGACGGTGCGGCATCTACTGAACATGACTTCAGGCATTCCGGACTGCTACATGGAGCTCGCCGAAAGTCATAAGGGCGAGGTTGACGAATGCTTGAAGATCTCGGATGTCACAAATTTGATTGCCAAGTATCCGCCAGCTCGCGAAGGAAGCGTCAACGAATTTCACAGTTACAGCAACACCAGCTACGTGTTACTTGCGGCAATTGTCGAATCTGTTTCGAATTCTTCGATGGAAGATTTTATGGCGAGAGAATTGTTTGGACCGCTTGGAATGAAAAATTCTCGAATTTGGAATCTCGTTTCGGAAGATTGTTCGTTTGAAGGACAAGCCAAATCTTTTTTTGCGTCTCAAGTTGAGGTGCCTGGTTTTCTGGACGGCGTTGCGGGAGACGGTGCCGTTTTCTGTAGTCTTGATGACTTCGTGCATTGGGACCAGTTCTGGCGCGGCAACGACCTCGTTTCGCCCGAGCTGATGAAGCAGGCTCTTGAACGACCTACTCTGGCGGACGGTTCATTGTCCGATTATGGATTCGGTTGGGTAATCGAAGGCGATGGTCATTGGCATAACGGAGCTTGGTTGGGTGCACGTTCCTACACGTATCAGGACGAAGACTTTTTCGTCGTCATCGTGGACAATTCAAGCAGTCTAATCGTGGACTCGATGGGCTCGGAACTCAGGCGAATTTTGGATGATTGAGAAAACACAGTTCCAAACCTGCCGAATGCGACGGAAGCTATGATTTCCGTTTGACGAAAACAATGCGATGGCTTAAAACTTCACGTCGACAGCATCACAATGTTGAACTGCTGCCCAAAAGTGGGCTCCGCGAGGGGGAGCCGTGAACCTGGTCAGGCCTTAACCGGAGCAGCCATAAGCGGGGTACTCTTGTGCGGAGTCCTCTTTTGGGCAGATTCAACTTTCTTTTAAGCAACCATGCATCGATATAGCATCGTAGTCTTTCTTGGCGCTTTCCTGCTTTTTCAGGTCCAGCCTCTGATCGCAAAAGTCATCCTGCCGTGGTTTGGTGGAACAGCATCGGTTTGGAACACCTGCATGATGTTCTTTCAAATCGCGCTGCTTTTGGGCTATCTGTATTCGCATGGTCTGCGGATGTTGCTCAAGCCACGTACGTCATGGATCGTGCACAGTATTGTTCTGCTGTTAGCGCTGCTGACGCTGCCAGTGCTGCCGACGGAATCGCTTAAGCCGGAAAGCTACGATTCGTTTTCGTTCGAGATCGTCAAAGTGCTGGCGTTGTCAGTCGGAGTACCCTTTTTTGTTTTGGCAACGACCGGGCCGCTTATTCAGGCTTGGCAGAGCGTTTCTCACGGTGGCGATGCTGGCTCTGGAAAGTCCAATTCTCCCTATCGACTGTACGCGCTTTCAAATGTCGGATCGCTATTGGCATTGATCAGCTATCCGTTTTTGTTTGAACCAAACTTGCGGTTGCAAAGCCAGTCGTGGCTGTGGTCGGGCATGTTTGTACTCTTTGTCTTGATGTGTATCTGTAGTGGAATGCAAGTTCGGCAGCGTGATTCGTGGCACGAGGTGGCTGACGAATCAAAACTGGAAAGTACGTCGAAGATTGGCGTGTTGACGATGCTGATGTGGCTCGTGTTGGCGATGTTGCCATCGATCATGTTGCTGGCGACGACCAACTTGATGTGCCAAGAGATTGCGTCAGTGCCCTTTTTGTGGATCTTGCCGCTGACGCTTTACTTGATTTCGTTCATCATCTGTTTTGAGAAACCTCGCTGGTATCATCGTGGGATTTTCGTGCCGCTGTTGCTGCTTGGCGTCACGGCGGGCGTGGCCGTTGCGTTGCTCAATGTGCATGCGTCAGCAATGTTGCAAGTCGCATTGCTCTCACTGAGCCTGTTCGCATGTGGGATGACTTGTCACGGCGAACTGGAACGGCTCAAGCCTCACGTAAGCAAGCTGACGCTATTCTATCTTTTCGTGTCGCTTGGAGGTTCGCTTGGCGGGATTTTCGTTGTGTTGATCGCTCCGCGAATCTTTTCCGGGTTTCCGGAGTATCAGTTGGCGTTGATGGGGTCGCTTGTAGTTGGTGTCGCCATTCCCAGTTTTCAAAAATCGATGCCGGGCATTAGGAAGCTGGGCCTTGGATTCGTTGCCCTGATTATAGGCGGTTTGGTTTTGGCGAACTTGATCGCCACGCTGACGCGTACTCAAGTCGATGGAGTATTACTTGACGGGCGCAACGAATACGGAATCTTCTCGGTCGAAGAAAAAGGAAATCGTCTGGTCTTCATTAGTGGCAATATCGATCACGGAAGCCAAATCATGCTTCCAGAACCCAGCTTGGAGCCGCATAGTTATTACGCTGACGGAAGTGGGTTTTCAGTTTGCATCAAAACGCAGCGAGATATTGCATCCAACGAACAGCCACCTCGAAACGGCTTGAAGGTCGGTGTGTTGGGATTGGGCATCGGATCGATGCTTTCATGGGCGACGCCCGAAGACGAGTTTGTGTTCTATGAGATCAATCCAAAAGTCGAAGAAATTGCTCGAGAATGGTTTACGTTTC
Organism: uncultured Pirellulaceae bacterium; assembly: GCA_938010615.1. Lineage (GTDB taxonomy): Bacteria > Planctomycetota > Planctomycetia > Pirellulales > Pirellulaceae > Mariniblastus. Next base: position 24,247 of record CALLUY010000046.1, read on the forward strand.
TCGATTCGCACGAACAGTCGGAAGTCGTCATTGGTGACGGACGGATCATGCTGGAAATGGAAACGAAGAAGGGAATCGACCGTCAGTTTGACTTGTTGGCCATCGACGCGTTTTCAAGCGACTCGATCCCGGTTCACTTACTGACTGACGAGTGCTTCGACGTTTATCAGAAACACTTAAAGGAAGACGGGATTCTTCTATTCCATATTTCGAACCGCTTTATCAACTTAAAACCCGTCATTTTCGCGACTACCAAGAAGCGGGGTTTGACGGCATCTCACGTCGTTCACAAAAGCAGTGAAGATGAATCGATCTCAGGTAGTGACTGGATTTTGGTGACAAATGAAAAAGTTGCCAATCATACTTGTATTAAATCGGCGGCGACCGACTACCAGTTACCCGCAAATGCTCCTCAGTGGACTGACGATTTCGCCAGCCTTGCTCCCGTGATGAACTGGTCGATCGCGATTTCATGGGAAAAGATGTTCGAGGGCCAGCGAATGAAAAAGAAAACTCCAACGGTGGAACAGAAGTGAACGACTCAAGCGATAGTCTCGAGGAACGTCGCCGCATTCGTGAGATCGTCCGGTTTTCCGACGGCCAATTCGTCACCGAGAACGATTCACTCGCGACAGAAGAGCCGTTCGAAATCCGCGTCGTGTTCGGAAAGGCACCAAAGCGGAAAGATCGTTCGCTGTCGATCACCATGCGGACTCCGGGACACGATCAAGAATTGGCGGCTGGATTCTTGCTGGGCGAAGGCATCGTCAATTCATCGGACGATATCGATTTGTTTGAAGTGACGGGCTCCAAAGCCGACGGCTCAAAGGAAACGAATCAACTGTGCGTGCATCTGGCGGAGCACGTCGCGTTTGACTTTGGCTCTCTGCAGCGGAACTTCTACACGACTTCCAGTTGTGGGATCTGTGGCAGGGCTTCATTGGAAGCTGTTCGTTCGCAGTTGAAGGAATCAGTGTCTTCAGAAGAAATGTTCGTTTCTCCCGCCGTTATCTGTTCGCTTCCAGATTCATTGCGACAGTATCAATCCACTTTCGAGGCGACCGGTGGACTTCATGCAGCCGGACTCTTTGATCGGTCAGGGGCTGTAATTGATTCTTATGAAGATGTCGGCAGACACAATGCCCTCGACAAATTGATCGGCAGTCAATTACTTTCGAAGTCGGTGCCGCTTTCGAATCGTATTGTCGTCGTCAGCGGCCGAGCCAGTTTTGAGCTGGTTCAAAAAGTTATCTCTGCCGGAGTGCCCATGTTGGTCGCAGTTGGCGCTCCGTCTTCCTTGGCGGCGGATCTTGCCCATGAGTTTGGTGTCACGCTGGTTGGATTTGCTTCAGCGAAGCGATTTAACGTCTACAGTCATGCACAGCGAATTGGGCCTAAGCGATAGTGATCTAACGAGTCGGCGGGAGGACTGTTCCGAGTTTCAGCAATTTATCTGGCCGACTGAGCGGTAGAATTCGACCAATTTTCATCACATTTGATGAATCAATGCGAACAGTGAATCAGATTCTTGATTGATGGCAACGGAGATGCTTAAATGGTGGTGAATTTTTCAAGTCTCCCAAGTGAACTCACCATGAATTTTAAGACACCAAGATATTTCCTTGTGGCAATGCTTCTCTTTGCTGGAACGGTTGCACAGGATTTGGTTGCCCAAACGTACTATGTTGCGACCAACGGGAACAATGCTCGCACCAGAGCGCAAGCGCAAAATCGCAACACTCCCTATCGCTCGATTCAAACCGCGCTCAATCGAGCGCCATCTGGTTCGACCATTGTTGTCCTTGATGGAACGTATTGGGGACATTTTAACTTTGTGCGTTCGAACGTGACACTGAAATCAGAACGCAGAGAAGGTGCGTTTATTGTTGGATCCATTTTCGCAAACGATTTGTCGTTTATTCGGATTGATGGATTTGAGATTTCTAACCGACGCCCCGATGCTCCTCGCAGTAAAGGCATCGGTGTGAATCGTTGCCACAATATCGTCGTTCGCGATTGCCGCGTTCACGATTGCCGTGGCGGTGGAATTGCAATTGACCAGAGCGACCAAATTCTCTGTGAATGGAACGTCGTTTACCGGAATGCGTTCTGGGATCCCGACCAACACAGCGGGATTAGCATATACCAGCCGCAACGTCGCACCACCGACAGATCCGGTTACGATATAATCGTTCGGAATAACACAAGTTTCTCCAATGAGAACAAAGTCAACAACGTGCTCTTCGGTCGACCAACTGACGGAAATGGAATCGTCGTGGACGATACGCAAAACTTGACAGCACCTACAGGCGACAATCAGCTTTACTCCGGATCGATCCTCGTTGAGAACAATTTGTGTTTTAATAATGGTGGTCAAGGAGTTCACTGCTACCAATCAGAGAACGTTACGATTCGTAACAACACGCTCTATCGCAACATGCGAAGTTTCGACTTCGGTGGCGAAGTGTCAGTTGTTCGCGGAAACAACGTTTTGGTTTACAACAACATTCTCTGTGCCAACAACAATCGTGACGCTGCCCTCAAATTTGAAGGCGGATTCGTTTGGTTTAACTTCAACCTGATTCACAACGGATTGACGCCGGGCGTGAATAACGGGCGAAACACGATTTTTTCTCCGCCTGCATTTGATCCAAATGGCTTTTTTGATTTGCGATCCAACAGTCCAGCGGTTGATGCTGGCCTGACTCAGTCAGGAAGGTTCGGTTTGGATGTTGACGGGAAATTCCGATCCTCTGGTGACGGCATAGACATCGGTGCCAAAGAATTCGCGTTCTAAACAACTTGATTTAGAAACGACTAAACAAATAAGGGTGGCATAGACAAACGTCTACGCCACCTTTTTTATGCACTATGTAGATTGACTACGCCGATGTGCTGTGCGTGTCGAGCAAAGTCTGAAGCTCGTCTTTTTCTCTGTAGCCTTGAAGTCGCTCTACGACTTCGCCGCCCTTGAAAACAAGGATCGTGGGTACTGCAGCGATACCGTACTTTACGGCAAGCTCCATGTTTTGCGTAACGTCGAGCTTTCCAACTTTGGATTTGCCTTCGTTCTCAGTTGCCAATTCGTCGATGACTGGACCCAGTCGTTTGCAAGGTCCTCAGCTTTCTGAGTAAAAATCAACCATTACGATTGAATCTGAGCTGAGTACATCAGCATCGAAACCGTCAGTAGTAAATTCTGCCGCCATTTTGTCTCCTGGTATCTAAGTGTATGACTTGCGACAAGTCGTTGTGTTCAAGGTACTGAGACGCGTGAAAGCCAAGAATCATACTGACTGTTTCGCGTTTTCAGCTGCCACGATTTTACGATTTTCCCGCCCGATGAACAGAGACAATCCAATCCAAGCGATTGCGATTGGAATCATGATCCACGAAAGCGTGGTCATTGCCATGCCCAAAGTCTCTCGAGCGGACTTGTAGACACCTCCAATGGCCGAATCTCCTCCTCTTCTGACGACTGTGTCGATGAAGCTTTTCGCTTTATATCGGTCTTCACGTTTGACGGCCGTGAAAAGAACTTCGCGAGCTGGGTTGCTGATGCCGTATTCCGCTGACCGACCAATCACCGAAACGACGGCTAAAACGGCAATGGAAGGAGACAGTGCCAGCGAGGTAATCCCAATCACATAGGCGATCGGCAACATCGCCAGCGTCCAGCCCAATCCGCCCTTTCGCATCAGCCAACCGACGACAACGCATTGGAACAGCAGCGTGACGATTGATACGGCAAAGTTGATGTTGGCGAAGTATTCAGTGCTGGCTTCCTTGGATGCCGCTTTCTGAAGTTTGGCTCTTGCCGCTTCAAGTTGCTTCTCCGTCAACAATTCTCGATTTTCGATTTGGGATTCATCAAATTCAACATCTGCGAAAGCCGCGTTGACTATTTCGGCTTGTTGAAAGTAAACCGTTGTTCCGCAGGTCGCTAAGAATATTCCAAACAGGCAGATGGCAAATAGGTACGTCGATTTAAAGACCGCAGTGAAGCCGGCAAAAGGGTTTCCGCCCGTCGCTTTGCCGCTGTCTTTTTTCTTGTGAGTTGAATCTGATAGTTTGCTGAACGATCGTTCCATCGAAAAGTACACCACCAACGCCACTAGCAGCAGTCCAGCTGGAATCAGTAGCAGGTTGGCAACTCCAAACTGGCCGACGAGCCGCCCCGCGACTTGAGATCCGACAAGCCCACCGATCGTTCCACCGCCGGACATAACGCCGAAGATTCGGCGGCCCTGATCCGTCGAAAGCATGTCGCCGGCGATGCTCCAAAAGAATGAAACGATGAACAATCCGTAGACGCTAATCCAAACGAAAAAAGCGCGTGCCACCCAAATCTGCGAGGAATCTGGCAGTCCGTTCATCGCCAGCCAGAACGCAAACAAGCACGTCATGAAGATCAAGTAGATGCACGGAACGAGTACCTTCCGATGGAACTTGCCGACCAAAATCGAGTACAGCGGAATCGCGACCAGCATTACGACGAACGTTGCCCAGAAAAGCCAGGACAGGTTTTCAATTCCGTAAGTCGAACCGATTTGCTCTCGAATGGGACGCAGCACGTAGTAGCTGAACAGGACTAGGAAGAACCAAACTGCTCCGTGCCAGAGTATCGATCGTTCGTACGCCGTCAGGTCTCCAACGAGGCGTTTTTCAATGGCAAGGAGCATGGCTTTGGCGGAAGCTAGGACAGCGATCGTGAGTTGACATCATACCAATACAAGCCATCAAAGTAGCACGTCTCTCCGACACGTCGAAAATCGCCTCGGAGTGACAAGCTACCGAGGATCGCAAAAAAACGGGGCCAAGCAATCGCTTGCTCGCCCCGTATCGTTTCATTGACGCCGTTTCAACGCTTTACGCTTCAGTCTTTTGGTCCTTCGTTGATCCGATCAGGTTTCCGTCTTCATCAATGATTTTGTCTTCGTGCATCCAGTACTTCAGCAGTGGCGACATCAAAATGCACACGCCACCACATGCCATTGCCGTTAAAGCAATCGTACCAAATACGTCACCGTAAACGTTGACCGTATTAATCGGGGCTGGCAGATCCGCACCGGCTCCGCCGCCGTGTCCGCCAACGCTGGTCAAGTTAGAAATGATCGCCGCGAGATATTGACTGAACGCGGTTGCCAAGAACCAAGCTCCCATCAGCGTGCTAACGAGAATCTTCGGGCTGAGTTTCGTCATCGTTGACAGTCCCACCGGCGAAAGGCAAAGCTCACCAGTCGTTTGCAACAGGATTCCAAGGGTCAACCAACTGATGCCAACCATGCCAACAGCCGTACAGTTTTGTGCTCCCAGCCAGAATGCTCCGAAGCCCATTCCCAATTGGATCAAGCCAAAACCGAATTTGACAGGTGCACTTGGATCCATGCCTCGCTTACGAAGTGCTGCCCACATCCAGTTGAAAATCAAAGCGAAGATCAAAATGAAAATCGCGTTGAACGACTGAAAAATGGAAGCCGGTAATTCGTCTGTGCGTTCGGCGATTCCCATTCCTACGTTTGAATCACTGATGGTCCAGTCGACGACGATTTTGTCAACGTCCTCTGTTTCCTTAATGATTTTCCGCATCTCATCGAGATCCGTGTTGGTAAACGCTTTGCCAGGAGCATATTCAAATCCAAGCTGTGCTTGGGTGGGTTCGATTTTGATCGTTTGTCCAACTTGATCCTCAGTAACGGCAGTTGTTTCGCCGACCCGGTCAATATTCCTGTCGGTGAAGTTGTTGACACTGCTGCCGGCCTGTTCGAAAAAGGCGAAGAACAACATTTGAAAGAAAATCAGAATCAGGGCCGCAATCATTCGATGGCGTTGAATCTTCTTCAGCTTAAATGTTTCGATGATCAAATAGCCAAACGCCAGCAGACCTAGAATCGTCAACACCGCACCAGCTGGTTTACTGACTTCTTCGAGGAAGATCCCTGCAATGTCCGCCAACCCATATGGCCAGTCATTCTCTTTCACTTTTGCGATCCAGTCCCTGTTGAGCATTTGATAGGACTCGCCACGAAGTTTTGGTACCACGCTGATACCGGCGGCTTCGACTTTTTCGATCGTTCCGGAATCAACATTCATGTTGGCTAAGAAATTAACGCGCTCTTTTAGTAATTCATCCGTTGTCTTGACGACTGCACCTTCTGGCGGACTTTGGAACGGCGAAAATCCCGATACGAGAAGCGCAAAAACCGGAACTGCGATAACGATGCCAAGATAGATCTTCCAGTCATGTCGCTTGTCGACTCCCTCCGGTCTCGCCCCAGCCCATTTGGGTAGGCCGCCTTTCGACAGCGCAATCCATGCGACGACGGCTGCGATCATCAAGCACGCAGCCACAAAGATGTTGATCAGAATTGCGTAAATGTTGTCAGGTCGAAACATCAACATGCCGACGGTGGAGGCAAGCGCTCCAGCCATGATCAGCAATTGTGTGATCAGGTTTGGCATCACAAAAACGGCCAAACCGATCAACATTCCGATCGTTGCCAATCCAAATCCGTAGTGCCAACCGTAGGTCTCACCGACAAAGCCACAAAGCAGCGGACTCATTGCGGCACCTAGGTTGATGCCCGTATAGAAAATATTGAATCCGTCGTCTCGGCGTTTGTCGCCCTGCCCATAAAGAGAACCGACGGTCGTTGAAATGTTTGGTTTGAAAAATCCGTTACCCGTAATCAACAATGCGAGAGCAAAGAAAAACGGCCATTCGGATTCAATGGTCATCAGAAGGTGGCCGGCCGCCATGAGCAATCCACCGATCACAACCGCCAATCGCTTACCCATGATTTTGTCAGCCAGCATGCCGCCAATAAATGGCGTCATGTAAACGAGTGCAGTATAAGCTCCATAGACCGTGTAGGCTTGCGAGTCACCATAGCCTAGGAAACCCTTGATCATGTAGAAGACCAACAGGGCTCGCATGCCGTAATAGGAGAATCTTTCCCACATCTCGGCGAAGAAAAGAGTGTACAAGCCGGAAGGATGGCCCATTACTGTGGGTTGACTATCAATTTCCGCTTGAGACATTAGCTGCTCCTGAAACTTGGTTTTTCCCCCAACCTGATGTTGGGCATTTGCACAGAGTCCAATCTACTAAAAACAGCGAATAGATGCAGCGTGCCCCTTACAATCCCGTCCAGTTTTTTTGAGAAACTCGGAATTCTACAGGTGACTTTTCCGGTTGGTTTTGCCTGTGGACCGAACCAGATGCCGCAATCTACGGAGACCATTTACGGGAAGGCTTAGCTGGCGATCAAACGGGATGCGGTTCTTAAAATCGAAATCGCAGGCCAGTGAACGCCGAACCAATGGTGACTCCACCGATGTCGAGGTTGTCGTATCCCAGTGTCCATTCCGTGTTCTGACTGATCGCTCGTCCCAAACTGATTTGGGCGTGAGTGATGTTGGTGTCGCCGATGGATCCAAAGGCAATTTCGCCAGTTGCCAAGAATCGCTCCAATAGTCGCAGATCGAATCCGCTGGTCATGTTGAATCCAGCATCGCCGCTGTACGAATCACCAAGCCAGTTGATTCCGACGCTGACGCGCATTCAATAATTCAAGTTCGCGCCGAAATTCGGCTGCTGACCAGCCTCGACGATTTTTTTCCAATTCTCTAGCTTGTCAGCACCCATTTCCCAGAACTCTCCGCAGAGATCGAAATACTCGGCTACGACTTCTTTTTCTCCCGCTTCAATCATTTCTTTGGCCAGCAACATGTTGGGGCCGAAGGAACCCAATTGTGGTGAGCCCGGAGTTTTGGCAGATTCAAGCAATCGCTTCTTCGCCTCATCGAGATTTCCAATTTTCAGCGCGATTCGTCCCAGCAACTGGTTGCCGTCATAAATCTTGTTGCCATAGTTCCAATCGCGTTTTCCGTCGTCAGACGGTTCAAGCATTTTCGTCGCGTAAGTTTTTGCTTTTTCCATTTCGCCGGCAGCAAAGGCAACTTTGCCAAGTGAAGTCAAAATCGCATCACGCCCCATTTCATCTGACAACTCGTAGGCACGCTCAAAATGCTTCAAAGCTGAAGCCGCCAACTCACCCACTTGCTTTCCCGTTTTCCAAATCATTTTTCGTGAATGAAGATGCCCTAATGCTAGAGGCCACTCGGCATCTTTTGGGGCAAGCTCGGCGGCACGATTCAGCAACTCTTCCGTCTTGTCCGGATCGCTCATCGCAAAAAACGCCGAAGCATTTTTGATGATGACCAGATTGTCAGAGTCGTCTTCTAGGTGTTTCAGCAACAGCTTCTTCGCTTTCGCAAAAGCTTTGGGCGCCATTATATGATCGATGCTTCCTTCGGGATGGCTCAGTACTTCTGCCTCGGGTGCGTTTTCAACCAGCCATAGCACGTGTTGTTGATGAGTTTTTGCCAACTCGCGATTACGAAATTGAGCGCCGAAATAATAGCCTAGGATCATGGTGCGTGAGTCAACGTCGTTGGGGCTGTCCTTCAGGTTTGATTCCAAAGCCACGACCTCTTTCTCGTTGAGTTCACGACCTTTCATGGTGAGGTCGTGGATATCCATTCCATTGACCATCAGGCAAGCAACAAGAAAACTGTGAATGATTAGTAATAGCATGGCTATGAACTCCACTTAATGTTTAGGTTGTCGCGTGTTAAAAGTTTAAACCGCGTCGCAGCATCGGAGTCATGTTACCGATTTGAATTACCGAAGTCGAGCATTTCGCGGATTTTGATCGTCTTGGTGGGCATCATTCTCGCGGCGATATCATTTCGACAATGGACAAGCAAACTTTCGCTTCCTGTCTATCGCTGGTGATTGAATGGAATGGATTCTAAAAATGGAATCGCAGGCCCGTAAACGCGGATCCAATCGTCGCGCCACCGATGTCGAGGTTGTCGTATCCCACTGTCCATTCCGTGTTCTGACTGATCGCTCGTCCCAAACTGATTTGGGCGTGAGTGATGTCGGTGTCGCCAATGGATCCAAAGTCAATTTCGCCAGTTGCTAGGATTCGATCTGTAAGTCGCAGGTCGAATCCGCTGGTCATGTTGAATCCAGCATCGCCGCCGTAGGAATCGCCAAGCCAGTTGATTCCAACGCCAATTCGCATCCGAAAGTTGTCGGTAGCGAGTGGCTCGTAAACAAAATTTACGTCACCCAGAAATAGATGGTCGCGGAACGTCATGCCAGATTCGCGAAGCATTTTGACGCTCGTGTCGACGCCGAGTCCGCCAGGAATCTGTAGCAAGAGACCGAAGCTTCCAAAGGCGATGTCGTCGAAATCAGTGCCCCCAACAGCCGTCAGTCGTATTACCCGGTCGAATGAATGCGCTGACTCGACGAAGTAATCACTTTCAACGATTGGCTGTTCGACAATCGGAGCCACAACGGGTTGATAGATAATGGCTGGTTCTGAAACGACAACCGGTGCAGGATTGTGGTGAACGACGTGGACCTCTTCGACTACTGGGGTGAAGATGCTTCCGAGTACAATTTCCAATCCTGAATCACACCCGCGGTTACGGCGACGGTTTCTCGATTGGCTTTTTCGCCGGTCTCGTCGATCGCGAGCGTGCCGATCACGTCCACGGTCATCGTTATCGTTGTGCGATTCGTTGCGACTTGGCTTATCCGGCTTGCTGTGTCGGACGGCGTCGCGGACGCGGCCAAGCTTTCCCTGCCCGTAGAGGGCGTTTCCATTGGCGAGGAACAGAACGGTCAAAAGTAGAACGGTGTAAACGATGTGTTGTTTGAGATTCATCAGAAATCCTTCTCTGATCGTGATTGACTGAACCTGTTTGATACTCAACCGCCGAATTGCATTCCCCGTGCCAATCCGAAAAACCGCATCAAACCGTGGTATTTCCAAGGGAACGTGAGTGATGGCACGGAAATGCTTGCGACATCAATGTGATTTGCGGCGATTAATTTTGATGACACTAAGAGTGCAATTGTCAGCACTCGCCAAGTGTCGCGACTGAATGGCAGCCCGTTCGAAGTCCCAATTTCATCAATTACAATTTTCTTATGACTTCATTCAAAAATATCGTTTTCATACTCGTCGTTGGATTGATTACTTCACCGCTGGCAACCGGTCAAACGATGGTCGATCCGTCGCGGTTTCAGTCTCCCCAAAAGCCAATCTACACACTCGATG
>CALLUY010000047.1 GCA_938010615.1 uncultured Pirellulaceae bacterium
CGGAAACGCTTGCTGCCGCAGCGTCTTGAGTTGGATCAACGAAAGGTGGCGCGACAATCATCACGAGTCCCAGTCCGACAATCAGACCAGCAATCCCACCGACCAGCGAAAGCACTCGCTTGCCAAGCCCATCAGCTCGAGTTCCGACCCATGGTTCGCCGATCCGAGTCAGCAACTGAATCGACTTGCTGGCTTCTTTGCGAGATTTTACTTGCGCCAATCGAGCGCTTGCATCACTGTAGTTCTCAGTTTGTTTCTCAAGGTCTCTGGCAAGCGCGGCATAAGGTACTCGCTTGGAGCTGATTTTCTTCAGCAAGTCAGCGTTTTCGGCCATCGTCGCATCCAGAATCTCGATTCGATTTTCGAGGACGGCGATTTGACCATCAAGTCCGTTGATCGTTGCTGGAATGGCGTCGATGAGCTGACGCTGCATCAATGCCACATTATCTCTTCCTTCTTTAAGAAGAGGATGGCTCTCGCCGAGGCGACTCTCCAGTTTTGACAAATCAGCCTTAGCCTTCGCCAATCCACTGACCATATCTGAAAGTGCAGGCTGGCTGGCGAGAAGCTCTCGCGAAGTCGGAAGCTCAAGCGACGATCCCGAACTCTTGAGCGACTCCTTGATCGAACGCAACGAAGCCATCTCGCTTACAGCGAGTCTTCGATCAGACCTGATTTGATTTAGTTTGTTGTCGAACGCCGAAGGACTACCAGCGGATCGTTCGTTCATGCTCTGAACGGTCGAGATGTTCGTACCGAACGACGCGTCCATTTCCTTGATTCTGTCCTCAAGATCGCTGCGCGTCGTCAAAGCGCTCTCGCAAGTTGCTTGCAATTCCGATTCCATGCTTTCGAACTGGCTGGCGCGAACCTCTGTAAGCCTTGTGTCCATCTCATCCATCAGCACAGACAGGAATTTGACAGAACGACCAGGATTGGACGTCTTAGCCGCCAAAACAACTAGGTCGCTCTTGCCGAACTCCCCGCCGTTGGCGCTTTCGAACGTAATCGATCCGCGAAAGTCTTCGATCGTAGAATGCGATGGCCAGCCCGATGGTACTCCGCCGAGCCCAAGCAGGCTTTTGCGGCTGGGGCCAATTTTTTCCAATGCCGCCCGAATCACTTCTGGACGACGCGCAGTTTCCAACACTGTCTCTTGAGCTGATTTCAATGCCTCTTCCGAGAGGAATTGGCCAGGCTTAAAAGTTTGCCCCAACAGGTCATCGCGGATGATCATCGATTGACGTGCAGTCCAAGTCTCTCCATTGATGAAGAAAGCGTAAACGGTAGCCAAAACCAATCCCACAATCGCAGGCAGTAGCCAAAGTTTTCGATACTCCACCAAGCAGTGGAGAATGTGCTCGAGTCTGTTTTTCGAATTCATAAAATGAAGCTCGACAGCAATCAAAAATATCTAATGTCCCGAAGCCATCACGCAAGTGGATTGCGAAACAGTTCCGTTCATAAGGATTCGAACTTTTGCACCGAAAAGTTGCATCCTTCCTGCAAATTCATCAGAATTCGGCGATTTTGCTAGCGAAGCCGCGTGCCAATTCGAAACTCATTTCCCACGTGAAAGCATTTCACCTACCGAGTCCGCGTCGTACACGCATCCACCCCAAGTCCCGCCGCTCAACATTTGAAGCATCGCCCACAGCTTCGTATCATCCGGCAAGTTTTCCACTGGAGCCAACTCAGCGTTCATCGAACGGCGACTCAACAGTTCCCGTCCCCAAGCAGCGTCGTGAACGGATTGACCCTCGCCAATCAAATCGATTGTGCCTTCGACGTTCGGCAAATCGATATCAATTTTGATGATGTCACCGTCGACAACTTTCCCAATCGGTCCACCGCAAAGTGCCTCAGGGCCAATGTGCCCAATACATGCTCCCGTCGAAACGCCGGAAAAGCGGGCATCCGTCAGCAGTGGGCATTGCTTTCCCCAAGGCAAATGTTTCAGTGCCGAAGTCAGCTGATACGTTTCTTCCATTCCCGTTCCCATGGGACCGCAACCAGCAAGCACGATCACTTCTCCCGGCTTAACAGGCGAATCTGTTTGACCCTTTATCGCAGCGATCGCCGCTGTTTCGGAAGCAAACACACGAGCCGGTCCAACGAATTTGAATACGCGATTCTCATCCAACAAAGATGGATCGATCGTCGTTGCTTTAACAACCGAACCATCGAGAGCAAGGTTTCCTTTTGGAAAAGCCAGCGTGCCGGTCAGCCCTTTGGCCTTCGCTGCCTCGGGAGAGAAAATCACCGTGTCCGGGTCCACGTTGTCGGCTTCCATCAGCCGGTCTCGCAATCGTTTGCGGCGATCGCCAGCCTTCCATTGGTCCAAAACTTCGTCCAGCGGCAAACCGACTGCCGTCATGGCGCTGCCTTCAAGCAATCCCAGCTCGCGCAGGTGCAGACAAACTTCTGGAACACCGCCAGCTAGGAAAAACCGAACCGTCGGATGATCCATCGGACCATTGGGAAGGACGCTAACCAATCGCGGCGTTGTTCGGTTGACTTCTTTCCAGTCATCAACGGTCGGACGGCGAAGTTTTGCGGCATGAGCCACCGCTGGAATGTGCAGTAACAAGTTCGTGCTTCCTCCGCATGCTGCGTGCACGACCATCGCGTTTCGAATCGAAGCATCGGTGAGAATATCGCGACTACACATGCCGCTACGATTTTGAGCAATCAATGCATCGACACTTCGCCGCGCAGCATCAACCCAAATTTCTTGCCCGGACGGAGCAAGTGCCGAATGCGGCACCGAAAGACCCAACGCTTCTCCAACGACCTGCGATGTGGCGGCAGTGCCAAAGAATTGACAGCCTCCGCCGGGCGTTGCACAGGCTCGACAACCGAGTTCGGCGGCTTCCTGAAGCGAAATCAAACCGTGCGAGTAACGAGCACCGATCGTTTGAATCTTTCCAGCATCTTCGCCACGAGTCGGCGGCAACGTGACGCCGCCGGGAACAAGGACCGAAGGCAAGTCTTTCATCGCCGCAAGCGCCATCATCATCGCCGGATGACCTTTGTCACAGGTTGCGATTCCGACGACTCCTTTGCGCGTCGGCAGCGAACGAATCAGGCGCCTGAAAACAATCGCCGCATCGTTTCGCCAAGCCAACGAATCGTACATGCCGGCAGTTCCTTGCGATCGACCATCGCAAGGATCGCTACAGTATCCGGCAAACGGCAATCCGGACTTGTCGCGAATCTGTTCGGCGGCAGCTTTCACCAACAGACCAAGCTCCCAGTGACCGGTGTGATATCCGAGTGCAATCGGTGAACCATCTTCGGCTCTTAGTCCGCCCATCGTCGAAAGGATCAGATATTCATCACGGTTGAGCTGCGTTGGTTGCCAACCCATGGCCGCGTCTTGCGTCCATCCGAAAAGATCTCCACTGGGACGATGTTTCAAAATTTCATCCGTTAGCGGAAGCGAACCGGCGGGCCCGTCAGCGGTCGTTTGGATGTCGTAAAGTTCTGGTTGGTCGTTCGCGAAGAGTTTCATTTTCGAAGCCATGGCAGGATGCGGATTACCTGAATGATACCCAGAATGTTGACTTGACTTCTATTGGACCAAAAAAGCTGACTAGTTAGTGAATTTGTTGCTTGGCATAGACTGTCGAACGAGATTCATTCGACGTAACATGGGATCCACCAAAATTGCTCTCACGGAGTCTGCCTCGTGCCACTTTCTACCGTCCTGTTTGCCGCACAAGAATCCGGCAGTGCCCTTTCGCTGACTTATTTGTTGGTGCTGCTGGTTTTGGCCGTTGCCGTATTGCTGTTCTTCATTCTGAAGCTCCGCATGCAGGCGTTTTTGGCACTGATCCTTGCCAGTCTGTTTGTGGCGATCGGATCTTCGGAAGAATTAACCGGCGTCGAAGGCGCACTCCAGCTTGCCGATATCGGTGGTGAGATTCAATCCGGCATGGGAAATAGCCTTGGCTTCATCGCCACGATCATTGGGCTGGGCGCCATCTTTGGAGCCTTGCTGGAACACTCCGGCGGTGCGCAGAGTTTGGCGAAATCGTTGCTGAAGATCTTCGGCGAAAAACGTGCTTCGTGGGCGATGGTGGTCACTGGTTTCATCATTTCGATTCCTGTGTTTCTTGACGTTGCGTTGGTGATCATCGCGCCGATCATTTATGCGCTTTCAAGAAAGACCGGTAAATCCGTTCTGGCGTTTGGATTGCCACTGTTGGCCGGGCTGATGGTGACGCACGCGTTTGTGCCGCCCACGCCCGGGCCGGTTTGGGTGGCTTATGAATTGGGAGTTAGCCTTGGCTGGGTGATTCTGTTTGGCTGCATCGTCGGTTTCCCCACGGCGATCATCGGCGGAATTATCGTGCCAAAATGGATGTCGGAAAAACTCTACATCGCGCCACCAGAAGAGTTCGAAGAATCAACCGAAGAAGATGACTCAAAGCTTCCAAGCCTGACTTCGATTTTGGTTTTGATTGGACTTCCGATCGCCATGATTCTGATCGGAACGATTGTCAAAGAGTACGTTGCGGCCGACATCGAACGGTCAGCCATCGTTTCGTCGCTGGACGTGGAAGATCAAGAAAATCCCAAGGCCAGAAAGAAAGCTTACGAAAGCGCCGTCGCAGAAAAGATCTCCGACTCCAACATCGGTGCCAGAGTTTTGCTGTTCCTTGGCCATCCAATCATCGCATTGTTGCTGGCTACCGTCGGAGCACTGATCTATCTGGGCTACCGACGCGGCTACGACAAATCCGTGTTGATGGACGTGACCACAAAATCCCTTGGTCCGGCGGGAATTATCATTCTGATTACTGGAGCCGGAGGTGTTTTCAAAGGCATCATGGGCGCCAGCGGCGTCAGCGAAGCGCTTAGCGTTGCTTGTGAGAATTGGGGCATTCATGTTCTGGTATTGGCGTACCTGTTCGCCGTGTTCGTTCGTGTCGCTCAAGGTTCTGCAACGGTCGCCATGGTGACCGCAGGTGGATTGATGGCCGGCATGGCGGAAGGGCTTTCGCAACCTGAACTGGCATTGGTCGTTGTCGCAATCGCTGCCGGTGCCTCTGCCGTGTCACACGTCAACGACAGCGGATTCTGGATGGTCAGCCGCTACATGCTGATGACCGAGAAGCAAACTTTTCAAACGTGGACGGTTATCTCCACCGTCGTTTCGGTCGTTGGCTTTCTACTTGCGCTTGGTCTTTGGTACTTATTGCCAAGCCTCGGACTGTAGGCGACTGCCTGTCAATCGATGTCGGATCCCCACTGAAGTATGGTTCGCAACGCTATAGCCGTCACGACCGACATGCATCAAATGACCAACTCTACGATTGCCGGGAAACTTGTGTTTTTCAAAGCGAACTGCAATTCGCGCTGTGTGTGGAAACCTATGTTTCCAAACAACTGCGTGTCTTCCTATGCGAACAGAGTGCTGTCAAATGCAAGCCTATTTTACGACGAATGCCACTTGGTACTTGATCTCACAAGAACCCGGCCCCGGTCTTCCAGCCAAGATTGCGATCACTCCACCGTTTCGTGTTGGCAGACGAGAAGGATTTGACCTTTGCCTCAACTGTCGTACCGTTTCGGGATTGCATGCCGAACTTGTCGAAGAGAACGGAGAGCTTTGGATCGAAGATTTGAATAGCACCAACGGAACCTACGTCGATGGAACTCGAATACGCGTTAAGACAATACTACGCGATGGCGACATGGTTCAGTTTGGCTCGACGTCGTTTTCTATCGCCAGTGCAGGCCGTTCAGCCGCCACTCTTGTGTTCGACGGTAACGATTCAGTCGCAGTGCCCGAATCTACAGAAGAAAGATTCCATCGACTTTTGAGAGACGGCGTGGTTCCTTACTTTCAGCCGATCTACGACATTTCAAAATCGAAAAGACAAAGGATTGGTTACGAGGTTCTGGGTCGCAGCCGTCTTTTCGGACTCAAAACTCCCGATCAAATGTTCGCTGCCGCTACGGATTTCGAAATGGAATCTGAATTGAGTCGCGTCTTGCGACTGCGAGGAGTCGAAGCCGCTGCTGCTGAATTGCCTGAGGAACAAGTGCTGTTCGTCAACACGCATTCAACTGAAATGGAATGTAGCAACATTCTTGATTCAATGACGGAACTGCGAAAGAAGTTTCCTTCAAGATCAATCATGTTGGAACTTCCGGAGCAAGTTCTCTACACGCCTGAGACATTTTCTAAAATGTGCAACACGCTGAAGGACCTTGAAGTAAAACTATTGCTTCACGATTTTGGTGCCGGACAAATTCGACTGGCAGAACTGAGTGAACTGAGCCCAAACGTT
Source organism: uncultured Pirellulaceae bacterium (assembly GCA_938010615.1). Lineage (GTDB taxonomy): Bacteria > Planctomycetota > Planctomycetia > Pirellulales > Pirellulaceae > Mariniblastus. Next base: position 6,303 of record CALLUY010000047.1, read on the forward strand.
GTGAAGTTTGACAGTGCACTTCTGCAAGAGATCGATAAAGCCGACAAGAAGCGACATCAGCTCGTTGCGGCGATGGTCAAAATGTCTGCAGAGTTGGGCATCACTCCGATGGCTGAATACGTCGAAACTGAAGGCGAACATGAAACACTCAAACAGCTTGGTTTCGTCTTCGTTCAGGGCTTCTACTATGGGCACCCTGCACCCGTTGAATCGCTCGAAGGCCAAACCGGGAAATCAGCGATGGCAGCTGCCAACACGGCACCGAAAATGCGGCCTCTGGAACAGTTGAGGAACCTCGAAAATTCAACACCGAAAGCGGAGGTCCAAATCGATGCTTTTGAAACACCGATGAAAGCTAAAAGCGAGGCACCAGAAACGAAAGCTGAAGAAAATCGTGATCAGGCAGACTCGAAGTTCATCAAATCCATCAAGGACAATGCACCCAAAGCAAGCTCTCGCATACGAGTTCATGACGGCCAATGGTTGTTGGACCAGAGCGACGATTGCTTCACCATCCAACTGATGTTTGCGAGCTCAGAAGATGAAGCAGGGCAGTTCGTTACTCAACGTGATCAACCTGGTGATTATGCGATCTATCGAAAACGCGGCATGAAGAGGGATTGGTTTGTCTTGGTGTATGGTGTTTTCAATCAGCGAGATTTAGCCAAGACAGCCTCGGCCAAATTTGAAGGCGCCGGACACTCATCGTGGACGCGCAGCTTGTCCAGTGTACAAAGTGAAATTCGATCCTTCGAGATCGGACGATAGGCTTCAATTCTGAACAATCAGACGCTTGGATTTGTGTATGATGAGTGACAACTAAAGTCATCGTTCTACAAAAAGTCCCAATGCATCTTTACCGAACTGCTGATTCTCCAATCGTCCATGCCAACGGTCTCTGGTACCAAGTCGACAAAAACTGGAACCAGTTGCTGGTCGACGACAATCTTTCAGCGACACTGCGTTCGGTTGTCGAAAACGCGACTCCCAATCCAGCCCTTGGCGAGCTGCGCGACAAAGTACTTGCGCCGATCACCAACCAAGAAATTTGGGCGGCTGGCGTCACGTACTTCCGTAGTAAAACGGCGCGGATGGATGAATCAAAAGATGCCGGCGGAGGAGACTTTTACGACCGGGTCTACGACGCGAATCGACCAGAGATTTTCTTCAAGTCGTCCGCCATTCGATCCGTTGGCCATGGAGAGACAATGCATTTGCGCGACGATTCAAAATGGATCGTGCCCGAGCCAGAGTTAACGCTAGTCATCTCGCCTGGTGGAAAAATCATTGGCTACACCGTCGGCAATGATTTGAGTTGCCGAGATATCGAGGGTGAAAATCCGCTCTATCTGCCGCAAGCGAAAACGTTCAAAGATTGTGCTTCCATCGGTCCGTCAATTTATATTTCCGATTCACCGCTCGACGGCGAAACCGAAATCTGCTTAAGCATCGAACGCGGTGGAAAAGAAATCGTCGCTGACAAGACATCACTTTCACAAATGAAACGTTCATTGGAAGAATTGGTTGGCTATCTGTTTTCCAACAACTGTCACCCCAATGGATGCTTCCTGATGACCGGCACTGGGATTGTTCCTGCCGATGATTTTTGCTTACAGCCCGGCGATAAAGTCAGCATCACGATCGACCCGATCGGCACGTTGGTCAACACGATGGTTTAGGTGACATAGGCTTCCAGCCTGTGGACATACAGATCATAGGCTAGAAGCCTATGCCACCTCCTCTATCACCAACTGCACTTCTCCCGCAACGGCAGGCAACGAACGAAATTCAACCTCCAGCATATTGAGCTGCAACAGCGACGGACCAGCTGAAATCGAAACGAAATCTTCGCCTTCCAAAATGTCGCGCTCGACCGCGACGTCACTGTTTCGATTGAGCACAACTCGAATCGCACCTTCAAACTTTGCCAACTCAAGTGTCACGCTCTGTGACTCATCCAATCCGGTAGGCATTCGAAAACTTCGTCGCAAGCGGAAATCGTCAGGCGTAATATTAGGCGGCGATTCAAACAATTCAGGCTCAATTTTGCAAGGAATCTGAACCCGAACCTGTGCTTGCTGCGTATCGTTGTGCATCCACAGCAACTGACATGGGCCACGTAGGCGAATCGTGTGAGTTGATTTGCAGTTATCCGAGCCGTGCTTCATTTCAGGCAAACGTTAAACCTTGTGAAATTTCTCTGCCCTGAACCGGTTTTCCCGAATCGAATTTCCCAAACCGAGGGTAGCTCATGGCATACTGTAGGTCCGACCGAACGGGTCGCGGGTTTATTGATTTGAAAAACGCTCCGGAACAGAGTTATCAAATGTTACGACGACGATTGCCAACTGGAAATAGTAACCTGAAATTTGTTTTGGCAGCGAGCCTGTTGATGCTATTCAGCTGGTCGGCTCAACCTGCTTGTGCGCAGGAATCAGAGACGGAGAAAAAGGCTTGGACGCTGCACAGCACAGCGGCGAACGCGCAGAACGAAAAGGAATTTGAATTCGCCTGCAAGAAATGGCAAACGTTGCTCGACACCTATCCGAATTCCAAAGCAGCTCGCAAAGCAGCCCTTAACCAAGGCAGATGTTTCTACGCATTGAAGGACTACGGGAGCGCGATCCTTGCATTCAAAGCGGCGTTGCCGATTCTTCAGGAGGACGATGCGACCGTTGTTCCAGAATTGCTTTTGGGTTTGGGGTACAGTCGCATCCAAGAAGGTCGTCGCATGGCCGAATCCAACCCCGAAGAATCCTCCAGCCAATTCACAACGGCAGCGAACGACCTGAACACGATCCTTCTCAATCACAAAGATTCTGGCATCGCGAATGCGGCGGCCTACCATCGCGGCCAAGCCCTAGAAGCACTCGGGCAAATGGACGAAGCGAAAGAGGCTTTTCAGCAGTCGCTCGATTTCAAGCAGGATGACTTGCAGGTTGAGGCCATGTATGCGTTAGGGAAGCTTAGCTTGAAGGCGGGCGAATTCGAAGACGCTGGACGCTGGTACGATCGCATCCGCACGGTCACCAAAGCGGATGGCCACAGGATGCTTAATGATACGAACCTCAACTACGGTGACGCGCTGATCAACATGGGACTGCAACGTTTGAGGAAAAACGACGTTGAAGGCGCAAACAAAAAGTTCATTGAAGCCAAAGCATTGTTAGGCGAAGTCGCTCAGGACAAAGAATTTGAGCTGCGAGACAACGCGATTTTCTTGGATGCTTCATGTTCAATGTACCTTGGTGACGATGCGAAAGCGGCCGAACTTTATGAAACCGTTGCCAACTTGGAAGGCTCAAAACTTCGCGATAAAGCTCTGGTACTGGCAGGAAGTTCGTGGCTCAAAGCGGGTGACGAGGCTCGCGGATCTGCGACGCTGCAACGTGCGATTGATTCGAAGTCTCCTTTCGCATTCGACGCCGTTCACGAAAAGGCTCTCTGGTTGATTGGTGCCGACCGAAGCAAGGAAGCTTACGAACTAACAGACAAGTGGGCTCCGCTTGCCAAAGATCACCCTTTGGCAGCCGACATTTATTTTGATCGAGCCAACGCCAGTCGTAACGTACCTGGAATTGCCGATCAATCCGCCGAACTCTACGCACAAATCACGAAAGACTTTCCGACTCATCAACTCGCGCCCAAGAGTTTGTACTATTCGGCGTTCAGCAATTACAAACGATTGAACAACTACGACGCGGCCATCGCACAAGCGGAGGCGTTTGAAAAAAATTACGCGGGAGATGATTTCCTGCCAGACATGCGAGAAGTTCGCGCTGACTCGCTGCTGATGCAAGCCAAATACAGCGATGCCGAAGCCGTGTTCCGAAATCTTGCCAATGACTTTCAAAGCGACAAAGTGAATCGTTCTCGATGGATCACGCGAGCCGGTTTCGCTTCTTACCTTCAAGAGAATTTCGACGGTACGATTCAATGGCTCGAAGGACAGGACGCATCGATCACACAACCGCGATACAAGGCGGAAGCATTGCACTGGATCGGCTCAAGTTTATTCCAAAAAGAGCAATACGCCGATGCCATCGAAAAGCTTCAGCAATCTTTGGACATCGATCGCACTTGGGATCGAACTCCGGAAGTCATGTTGGCGTTGTGCAAGGCTCAATTGAAACGTTCCAAGTTCGACGAAGCAGAAAAAACAGCCACAACGTTATTGGAATCGTTCCCGCAAGATCCAGACGGCAACGTCAGCCGAGCGCTTTATGCGGTTGGCGATGATTCGCTGACGGTCAAAGAGTACGATCGCGCGATTCGAAATTTTGATTTGCTTGCGAGCCGATTCGAAGAAAGTGAACTCGCTCCGTTCGCTGTGTATCGCGCTGCGATTGCCGCGAGAGAAAACAAAAACGGCGAAGAAGCGGAAAAGCGTTTCGCAAACTTTCTGGACAAGTTCCCGGATCACAAACTGGCTGAGGATGCAACGCTTGGCCGATCCAACGCACTTCGAATGACCGGCAACACGACCGAATCGATCGCCGCTTTGAAAAAGCTTGTCGAGAACGCCGACAACGATGAAACACGCCAAACCGCAAAGTATCAACTTGGTTTGGCGTACGCCGACGCAAAAGAATGGAGTGACGCTGTCGACACGCTCAGTTCGATGACCGGTTCACTCAAAGCCGACAGTCCCAATGCGGATAAGATCTGGTACGAACTCGCTTGGGCTCAGCGTGAGAACGGCGACGCTGAGGGCTCACTGGAATCTTTCGCCAGCCTGATCGAACACCATCCCAACAGCTCAACCGCTCCGGAAGCTCACTTCCTGTTGGGCTCCAAAGCCTACACCGACAAAAAATACGACCTCGCGATTGAGCATTACAGTCAAGCCGACACGGACGTGACTCGCGACGAGATTCGCGAAAAGGCTCGGTATAAACTTGGCTGGTGTCATTTCCGCAAAGGTGAATTCGATGCAGCCGGCAAGCAATTCAAAAAACAGGCAGAAGGTTTTTCGGAAGGAAAACTCTACGCTGACGGTCTCTACATGATCGCCCAGTGCGCGTTTCGAGCTGACAACTTTAAGGAAGCGTATCAAGCGTACACCGTCGCCAAGCCGGCCATTGAAGAATACGGACTGGTGGATGAACGCGTCAAGAAATTGACGCAGCCAACGTTACTCAACGGTGCACGCAGTGGCAACGAGACGAAAAATTTCAAAGGAGCTGCTGAAATGGCGACGGCTCTTGTCGCGATGCCGAACATCGACAAAAACACCAAACAGGAAGCGTTGTTGGAACTTGGGATCGCTCAGAATTCAATGGACGACATTGCTGGCGCGACCGAATCGCTATCGGCGGCATCGGCCAACGAGGGAGAAACCGGTGCTCACGCCAAAGCCCTGCTGGGAGACATTCTGTTCAAGAGCGCCGTCGACGCAGCCAAAGAAGGTAAAGCTGATCTTTCCACGCAGAAGTTCAATGAAGCCATCGACACCTACAGCGAAGTTTACTTCGGATACGGCGGAAGTCTGGCATCATCAGAAATCAAATCGTGGCAAGCCTATGCCGCTTACGAAGCGGCTCGCTGCTACATGGTGCAGATCAATGATGCAGCGGACGTTGACAAAGTAATGCTGATTGGAAAAGCGATCGATCGATATCAATATCTGGTCACTCGTTTCCCCGGGAACAATTTGATTCCTGAAGCTGAAAAACAACTGAAGAAGCTGACGGCGTTGAAAGAGAAAATCAGCAAATAAAATTGCGAGACGAAATCTGGTGGAAGCCCTGCTATCCAAAGAGAAACCTATGCCAAACAATTCACTTACCAATCAACCATTTCGCTGGCTGATTTTTTTACTCGCATTGATGCCGGTTTGCTTTTACAGCACCGCAATGGCCGCGACGCCGATTCAGGAAGAAGCTACTGAAGCTGCTGCGGATTCCGAAATGCCCATCGAGCGAGCCGCGCCCGTGGAAACGGTAAAACCGAAAGGAATCAGCCTGCTGAAACTGCTGACTCGTGGTGGTTGGTTCATGGTACCGTTGCTGTTGCTTTCGATTCTGGTCGCTACGATCAGCGTTGAACGGTTCTTGGCGCTGCGACGAGAGAAAGTTTTCCCACCAGAACTGGTGAAGCAACTTTCGATGCTGACTCAATCCGAAGGTGGACTCGATCCGCGACGCGCCTACCAAGCTTGCCAACGATATCCTTCATCGGCGGCGTACATCTTCCGATCACTGTTGGTGAAAGTTGGACGCTCGCAAGCCGAGATGGAATCCACCGTCAGCGAGTCAGCACAACGCGAAGCAACTCGACTGGCTCAGACCAGTTCTTGGCTAACGCTGGCAGCCGCGATCGCTCCGCTGATCGGACTACTGGGAACAGTTTGGGGAATTACTCAAGCTTTCTATGACACGACTCAATTGGTTGTCGGCCAAAATCGAGCCGAAGCGTTGGCTCAAGGAATTTACACCGCACTCGTGACGACGATGACGGGACTCTTGATTGCCATTCCCGCGGCGGTTCTTTCTCACTACTTCGAAAACAAGATCGTACAGCTCATGAACGAAGTCGAAGAACTTTGCTTCAATATGTTGCCTCAGTTCGAACGCTACGAAGGAAAACTTCGATTCACCACGGGTGTGCCAGCCGAAGAAGACGCAATCGTTGAGCCTACGTCAACCAACGAAGATGATGGCCTTCCTCCGATTCCACAGCCACCACCTCGGAGGTCGCGATGAGTGTCACCATCAAACGGACCTCGGCGATCAGCTCGCTTAGCATCACGCCGCTGATCGATGTCGTGTTTCTGCTTTTGATTTTCTTTCTGGTTTCGTCTCGATTCTCCGAAGAGGAACGCGAGCTGGATTTGAACTTACCAAGCGTCACCGAAGCATTGCCGGCTTCGATGCAACCTGACGAACTGGTGATCAACATCAATCGCGAAGGCAAATTCTTTATCGACGGAGCGTTCCGACAGGTCGAACAAGTTGAACAGATTCTTCGCCGAGCCCAAACGAACAATCCTTTGACGCAGACCGTCGTCATCCGCGGCGACAAAGAAACCGACTGGGAGCACGTCGCAACGGCGATCAGCCTCTGCAAAAAAGTTGGCATTAACGAGTTCACCGCAACGATGGACAACTGATAGGACAAGTTTGACAGTTTCTGGATGTAATCCCAACCCGACGCGTTAGCGAGGGACTAGCTGCACCTCGCTAACGCGTCGGGTTGTGAGTTGCACCGATTAACCGCCGAGCAACAAAACACTTTCGCGGAGTGAATAGCGACAAGCCGTCGCTACCAACATCATGGCCAAACAACGCACCATCAAACGAATCAGCCCCGGACGTGTCGATGCTTTCGACGATCAGTTCTGGCCGGTAATCGTTGCGCTGGGTGTGCTTTCGGCATTGGGCGGCGGCGCAATTCTGACGCTGCTGACCGGTCCATGGATGTGGCTGAGCCTTCTAGTACTGCCAGCCCTGACAGCCGGAGCCCTGTTTACGCTGGCGAGGATGGGCGACTCGAAACTGCGTCGTACTCTTCAGTTTTCGCTGATCATTTCTCTGGCAGCCCACCTTTTGATCCTGATCATTGCGTCGCTGGTTTTTATTTTCAACAGCGGCGTTGAGAAAGATTGGAAACAAGTCGCCAAACGAAAAACGCGAACCATTCAGTTCACTAACCAAAACAGTTCTGTTTCAATCCCTGTCCGCAAACCTGACAACACGCCGGAACCGGAAGTCGAAATTCAGCGACAACAATCGCAGGTGACTTCGTCCGAACAGCCAGTTCCAGTCAAACAACCTACTCCCACCATCTCTCCACAGACGACTCGCAGAGAAGTCACACAACGGTCCGTGCCGCGATTCGATGAAGCACTCGCGCAACTGCGTCGCAACAACATGGCACGCCAACCGAAAAGCAGCACCGCCAACAATCGACCCAGCCAAAGCAAGAATACGATCGCGGTTTCCAAACCATCACCGGCTGCCAAACCGAAAACGCAGACCGAAAATGAATCGGTGACGGCGATCTCTGAAGCCGATTCCATCACGCGCTCTTCTTCCATTTCCGCCAATAGAAAAGTCGTAAAAGACGTTCAGCCGCGAAAACTACCCAAGAAAGAAATTGCCAAAATTGAGCCCCGGAAGACTTCTTCTCGAAAGAGTGAACAACCTGACGTCCGACCAAGATTGACGCAACGAGAAACTCGTCGGGCAGACACCGCACGACCCTCAGTATCGAAAGCTCGCGTTCAACGACCCAAAACCGAAATACGAAAGCAAACCGCGAAGAGCACGCCGCGACCGGCCACACAGGCAAAGGCTTCGGAAAACGCGGCCAACATGAAGCCAGCAGAAGCTTCGGGGCAACTTACTCGTCGTCCGCGGCGCAGTGAAATTGCATCGTCCAGCAAGGTCCCGTCACCGTTGACTCGCAAAAAAACTTCGCGACCAAAGAAAACTGAAATCCGGCGTCGTGACACGCCGACTCGGCCGACCGTCACGAATCCGCTTTCGAGCACCAAGTCAGCTCGTCTGGCAACGAACGATGCTCCGACCATTCGATCCGTTGAGACCATCAATCGACCCGCACCCAATCCAAAATCAACGGCGACCGCCGTATCGATCGAACCCAAAACGCTGTCAATCACCAAAGGACAAACAGGAACAGCGGGTGCCGTCGCGAAACAGAACTTGCAAACCGGCGAAGGTGGCTTGCCCAGTCCCGCGGTCAAACCTTCCGATGCGATGCTGAATCGGCGTGAGCAGAGTCCGAACTCGAAGGTTCAAATGCTGACCAATTCCCAATCGGCAACCGTGAGGCGTTCGACCGCCGAAGCACCTCGCCCGACGAGCGCTTTCAAAGCGGAGACTTCCGCCATCGCGAAGATCGCCGGATCGAAATCGCCGTCACTGGAATCAGCCGAATCATCGGCTGCCGAAATCACATCCGCTTCCAGCCGCTCAGAAGCAAAAGTTGCGATCGAGAAAGGTGCTGCACCGGTGAACCTTGGACCAACCAAAGTCGTTGCCGAAGCTCAACGTCGTCGGCTTTCGGGAGGCGGTTCGCCAGACGTCGCCAGCTTGAACCCATCCCAGACAAGGCGATCTTCCGCGGAGTCCGATATCCAACCGTCACTCGCCGATGCAGAATTGGCTTCAACTTCAGCACCGCGAGAAACGTCCGCCGAACCAGAATCCTCCGACAGTGACGAACCGACGGAATTGGCTCAGCTCGAACGACGCAGCGAAGGACCAGATTCGCAAATGCTGGATCACGCTGCCTCGCCGAATCTCGCCCCAACAGCCGATCAAGGCAACGGCGCTGCACCACAACTTGCTGCGAATCGACGTGAACTTGAAAGCGACAATGCTCAATCGCAACTCGAAAAATTTCTGAAGCAAATCGCGGCCGCTGAAGGCGACGACGATGACGAAGAAGAGGCCGAACGATTGCGGCGATTGATGGGCAACGCAAAGGTTCGTGTCGCCAGAGCCCCGAACCCTTCCGGGGAAGGCGATCCCGTCGCCGGATCCGACGAAGCGGCTTCTCCTAACGATGGCAGTGAATCTTCGGAAGCAGAAATTGCTTCTCGCTCAGAACCGGGCGGTGCATTTTCGACCACCGATTTGATCAGTCGGTCGGCAACGCAAATGGCAGTCCAAGCCGTGACTTCATTGCCGGTCATCGATGGGGCTCTGGCGCGTCGAAGCAAGCCGACGGACTCCAATAATTCGGCTCGCAAACTTGCGACCGCTTCGGATTCCGCCGATCGGGCTCGTGCTGACACCGCCCCAAATGTTTCCACCGACGCAGCCTTAGCGGCAACGTCTCCAAAACCAGAATCCGGATCGACCGTCGCAGAAGATTCTGCTGGAGACGAACTGGCTGACGTTCGAATCGCGCGAAACGAAGCAGCACTTTCTGATTCTGGATTCGCCCTTGATGTCGAAGCGATCGAAGGTCCTGCCGGCCTCGGCAACACGCCCAGCGTCACCGCTGGAGTCAACATGCGTCCCGCGGCCGAAGAAAGCAGACAGCTTCAACCGGAACTCGACAACCGTCTCCGCAACGATGATTTTGGGGGTGCGCCGGCGATGAATCCAACCGCGACGATTGCCAAAGAAGCCTTCCGACAACGATCGCCCGGGATGGCAGAGAGCCAAACTGAACCGAAGACCGAAGCCGCCATTCATCGTGGTCTTGAGTTTCTGGTCAAGTACCAACAGCCCGATGGAAGTTGGTCGTTGACTCGATTCGACACCGAACATCCGTTGCACAAACGACAACTCGACAGCGACATGGCCGCGACGGGCCTAGCGGTTCTCGCGTTTCAAGGCGCAGGCTACAACCATCTCGAATTCAAATATGCTCGACAGGTCAATCATGCGATTCGCTGGCTGATCAAGAACCAAGGCGAAGATGGACTGCTGTATCTTGAGTCCGACAAAAATTCGAACAGCGCGTGTCGACTGTACAGTCACGGCATCGCCGCACTTGCCTTGACCGAAGCTTACGGAATGACGCAGGATCCGTCACTGAAGGAACCAGCACAGAAAGCGCTCGACTTCATCACGCAAACACAGCATCCGACCAAAGGTGGCTGGCGATACTTTACCGAAATGAAAAAACGATCGTCGGATACTTCCGTTTCCGGTTGGATGGTGATGGCACTTCAAAGCGGAAGACTGTCTGGCCTGGACGTGGACGACAAGACATTCGAGTCGATCGTTGAATGGCTGGCGGTTGCTGCCGATCCGGCCAACGAGTCACTGTATCGGTACAACCCGTACGCGGTTAACTCTCAGGGCGTTTCGCGAATCCAGGGCCGCAACGCGACGCCCAGCATGACGGCTGTCGGTTTGCTGATGAGAATCTACACCGGTTGGGAGCGGGACGATCCGCGGTTGGCGGCGGGAGCAAGATTCCTTGTGCAACAACAATTGCCGGGCGACACAATGGCCCTAAGAGATACTTACTATTGGTATTACGCGACTCAGGTTCTCAAACATATCGACGGGCCAGAATGGAAAACGTGGAACAACGCGCTTCGTCCGATGCTGATTAAGGCTCAAGAGAAGACAGGTGACAATGCAGGAAGCTGGGATCCCTACTCGCCCGTTCCCGATCGCTGGGCTCCGTTTGGAGGCAGATTGTACGTCACAACCATGAATTTATTGTCTCTGGAAGTCCGACATCGCTTGCTGCCGCTGTATCAAAAAACGAATGAAGCACCGGACAAGAAGTCAAATCCGATTATCATCAAGGAAGCTCCGTTCGAGTAAATCTATAACCGGCTTGCAGACGCGGGTTCAAAAGCGACAATTAGCGCCACGACAATCAAACACCAAATAAATTGCTTCATGTCCCGAAATATCTCTGCCAGTCGATTCTGTCTGGGTACTCACCCATCAATGAAACTCCAACGCGAGGCGGCTGCAAATCCGTCGGGTAACGGAAACAGTTATTCGACCGATCGATTTGGGGGCTGGTTCACCGAAATGCAATCCGTGTTTGGTGGCGATCGGCTTTCTGTCGACACGGCGGCACTCTATCAGTTCGTTGAGCTATTTTCTGCGTGGTGCAGCAAGTCCGATTTTGACCCTCGTTCGATCGACATCTGGACCAAGATCGGGCGCTATCCGGCGTTTCAGTCTCCCAACGATCTCAACGCGGAACCTTCCGCAATTCGTTCTGGTGATGTCGGAGGAATCTTTGATGACACGACCGATATTTTTTCACTGTACAACGCCAATGCGACTCGGGCTTTGATCATGGCACAGGCTGCGGCTTTCAACGTGGTCGAATTTGCTGGTGTTGCGATTCATGATCCAGCCGACCACTTGATGCGTGATGGCGGGTTCATCGACGTTCAGGACGGAGTTGCGTTTTACGAAGAGGAACGCTTCGATGCCGAATATGATTTCGAGAACACGCCTGAGTGGGATCGCATCGAGAGCGGCACGATCGCTCCGCTGAAACTTCATCAGTCGACTGGCCAAATCAAGAACGTCGGGATGGCGACAAAGCACGCTCGCACCATGGTCGAGTTCGTCAACCGTTTCCCGGGCAAGTTCGACTACATCATGCACACGCTTTGTAACCCGTCGGCGACGACCAGTTTTTGCGACCTAATCGATTTGGCAAAACGAGAAACGTCTGCCGGTCGACCGCTCAAGCTGGACATGGGCGGCATCCTCAATGGCGGACTCTACGCAAAGAACGATCCACTCGACGGAGAACTGGCAAAGCCTCGTGCACAACGCGTTGTCGCGAACTATCAGAACGGCTCCGACGCTCAGATCCAACAAGCAATCGATATTCAGGCTGTCATCGACAAACATTCGATAACACGACGCGTGTTGGCGGCTGAGTTCGCAGCCCAGGCGTTAGTAACGTACCCGGAGATTTGCAATCGCTGCGTGCTGACCTCAACAACGCCATCGCGAACGGCGGGCTTGATCGAAGAAATGCAAAATCAAACCGTGTCCAACGATTGCTGGAAGCAGCTGATCGATGAAGGACTTTTTGATGAGCGATGCGCCGAGTTTCTTCTCTAGGGTTAACAGCTTCAATCGCATACCCGTTCGCCACAATTGACGTCTTAGTCAACAACCACACCGGCCACATCGACCGGTGGCATTTGGGAAGCAACGCGAAACCGCTTCGGTGCAATTTACCGAAGCATTGTCAGCGATATCGGCCGTTATGTTCGTGGCTTCGAAAACGCAAATGACCTTCTTTCTACGGTCTGCGTTGATTTCTACTCGGCGCGTCGATGGACGAAGCGGCAAGCTATTTGAACCAGCATCTGTCTAGCCATGCATTATCAGGCAATGCGTGAATGACCGCATTCCAAGTGCATGACTGTCAGAGGTGAGCCAAGCATCAAGGTTCATAATCGCTCGAGCTTCGGAGAAAAATCGCGAATTGCTTTCAGCTCGACGCGGGATCGGATATTGGACAACACCGGTAATCAAGCTTTTGTTTGGTAAGGCCTTAAATCTCAAAGTAGTTCCGAGGGGGTATACAAATGGCACCTATTTTTTTTAATGTTCAATGAATGACGCGAATCGTTACAATGAACGTTCGAGCGGAGTGCGGAGTCAAGGTATAAATGCTTCTTTCATTGCACCGGATTTGGTGAAACATGCAAATAGCACTAAAGTTATTCTTCATTGCACTAGTGCCGCGGGAACGAGTTCTTGCAGCTTGAGGTTTGATTTTTGTTCAGTTTCACATTTTCTTCAAACGTTGAGAACTTTCCCGGCGTAGGTCCATGCGAATGGGTGAGCGAAATGTTTGTTGTAGTACTCAATGTA
>CALLUY010000048.1 GCA_938010615.1 uncultured Pirellulaceae bacterium
TCTTCGTTGGCAACCATGAACACCACGCCGCCCGGTTCGAGCACGGAAAAGTTGAAGTGCGAAGAAGCGACCGGATTCACCGAACTGAAAACTTGCTGATATTTGTCGCACCATCCGGCGTAATAGACCAGCCGATCGACACTCGCCTCGACTTCCTTCTTCGCCGCAGTGGCACTCATTCCCATGAGTTCCATTTCGGCGACGAATTGGGCCGTTCGGCCTTCGAGCATTTCGCCGATTCGGTACAGGATCTGGCAGCGGTTGTACGCCGTTCGAGCGGCCCATGATCCTTGTGCGGCACGAGCAGCAACGATCGCGTTGCGAACGTCTTTACGAGACCCAAGGCACATGTTGGCGATTGGCTTTCCCGCCGGAGCAGGGGAGTACGAACGGCCAGATTCAGTTCGCGGAAACGCGCCGCCGACATACATCTTGTAAGTCTTGAGTACTTCTAGACGTCCGTTGGATGAGCCGTTGGTTGATTTTTCTTTAGCCATGATTGGTTGAATTTCTAGCAGGTGTTTTGCCATTGGTGGCATACTGTGTTTGCATACTGTGATTGCATCGAAGAACACAGGCCAGAGGCCTATGCCACCGACCTAACGCAAGTAAGCTCCGAGTCCGTGCATGCCGCCTTCACGACCGAAGCCGCTTTCCTTGTAGCCGCCGAACGGCGACGTTGGATCGAACTTATTAAATGTATTCGCCCACACGACGCCGGCTCGCATCTGAGAAGTCATGTTGAAAATCTTGGAGCCCTTATCCGTCCAAACACCGGCCGACAAACCGTAAGGCGTGTTGTTCGCTTTCTGAATTACCTCCGCCACGGTACGGAATGTTTGAACCGCCAACACAGGACCAAAAATCTCTTCCTGAGCAATTCGATTCGACTGAGCAACATCAGTGAACAACGTCGGAGCACACCAGTACCCTTTGCTCGGCAGCTCGCAGCTCGGCTGATAAAACGTCGCGCCCTCCTCCTTGCCGATTCCGATGTAGTCTTGAATCGTAGCAAGCTGCTTGCTTGAGTTGATCGCACCGATGTCGGTGTTCTTATCCAGAGGATCACCAACAATCAAACTCTTCATGCGATGTTTCAACTTGCGAAGCACGATGTCTTTGACCGATTCTTGAATGAACAAACGACTACCGGCACAGCAAACGTGGCCTTGATTGAAGTAGATCGCATTGATCACGCCTTCAACCGCTTGGTCCATCGAAGCGTCCTCGAAGATGATGTTCGCTGCCTTGCCGCCAAGCTCCAACGTGCAACCTTTGCCTGTTCCAGCGATTGAATCTTGAATCATTTTTCCGACTCGAGTCGAACCAGTGAAGGCAACCTTATCGACGTCTTTGTGATTCATGATCGCCGCACCGACGGCACCGTGACCGGTGACGATATTTACAACGCCCGGCGGCAAGTCCGCTTGTTGGAAAATTTCCGCCAGTTTCATCATCGTCAGCGAAGTCGTTTCCGCTGGCTTAATGACGACGCAGTTGCCTGTCGCCAACGCTGGCGCGATTTTCCAAGCCGCCATCAGCAAAGGAAAATTCCAAGGAATCACTTGGCCAGCGACGCCATAAGGTTCGACTTTCCGTCCCGGAAACGCATACTGAAGTTTGTCGGCCCAACCCGCGTAATAGAAAAAGTGGGCTGCTGCCAGCGGCACATCGACGTCGCGTGATTCGCGGATTGGTTTGCCACCGTCGAGCGATTCCAGCACCGCAAGTTCACGAGCACGTTCTTGAATCAGGCGAGCGATGCGAAAGAGATATTTCCCGCGCTGCGCTGCCGAAATTTTGGACCACGTTTTTGAGTACGCGTTGCGAGCAGCCTTGACGGCTTTGTCGACATCAGCGTCGGTGGCTTCGGTCATCTCCGCGAGTTGTTCTTCGTTCGCGGGATTGATCGTTGAGAATTTTTCGCCGCCGGATGATTCAACGAATTTTCCGTTGATAAATAGCCCATACGAATCTTCAATCGAAACATGGCTTGTGCTTTCAGGAGCCGGCGAAAGATCCCAATTGGTTTTGGTTGCTTGATTCATGATGGTCGGTGGCATAGGCCTCTGGCCTGTGAGTTGCGCGGAAATAAGTGAGGCTGCGTGTAATTCTGTTTGAGTATTAAATTAGAAGTTGCTTGAAGTTGGATTAAGGAATTGATTGACATGCAATCACAGGCCAGAGGCCTATGCCACCTTAATCGATCGAAAAATAGTCCTTCGACTGATAAGCACCGGTTTGCTGTTTCACGATTTGCATCAGCACATCGTTCGCCAAACTACTGGCCCCAAAACGGAACCATTGGTTCGACAGCCATTCTTCACCCAACGTTTCTTTGACCATAATCAAATAGTGCAACGCGAGTTTGGCTTTCGAGATTCCTCCGGCGGGCTTCATGCCAACCATTTCGCCGGTTTCAAAATAGTGATCGCGAATCGCTTCGAGCATCACCAACGTAACCGGCATCGTGGCAGCTGGCTTGATTTTGCCAGTCGAAGTTTTGATGAAATCGGCTCCGGCTGCAATCGCAATGTCGCTGGCCTTGCGGACGTTGTCGAGCGTGCCCAATTCGCCGGTTTCCAAAATGACTTTCAACCGAGACATTCCGCAAGCATCTTTGACGGCTGCGATTTCGTCGTAAACATACTGATAGTCGCCAGCGTGGAACTTTCCGCGCGAAATCACCATGTCAATTTCGTCAGCTCCCTGATCAACCGCCATGCGAACGTCCGACAGCTTAATCTCAAGCGACGAATTTCCGCTTGGGAACGCCGTCGCGACCGAGGCGACTTTGATGCCGGAACCTTTGAGCTCCGAATGAGCCAGCAAAACGTAGTTTGGATACACGCAAACCGCAGCCACCGTCGGAAGCCCCTCAACGGAATCGTGAAGGTGTCGTGCCTTGTAGCAAAGCTGTTTGACTTTGCCTTCTGTATCGCTGCCTTCGAGCGTCGTCAAGTCGATCATGCTGAGAGCCATTTTCAGGCCCTGCATTTTGGTTTCTTTCTTGATGCTTCGCGTCGTGAA
>CALLUY010000049.1 GCA_938010615.1 uncultured Pirellulaceae bacterium
ACGATGAAGTGTTACTCGAATTGACCCAGCCGGCCTGTCGATCACCGAAGCAATCTCGATCGGCTTGAGCCCGTGTGACCAGAGCTCAACCACCTCCTTCTCGCCGTCAGACAGCGACTCGAGCAACTGCGGCAGTCGCTCAAGAAAATCATCGATCTCCAATTGCACCGCCGGATCTGGCGAAAGGGAATCAATTCGCGTCGCCCGTTCTTCGCTGAGCTGCGGACGTTTTTTGTCGGCCTTGAGCTCGTCGAAAATTCGATTGCGACAAACGGTGTACAGCCAAGGCGCCAGCTTGTCCTCGATTTGCGCAGGGCGTTGCTGGCACAGCTTTAGAAAAGTGAACTGGACGGCATCCCTGGCGGCATGCAAATTTCCACCACGCCCACCAAAGAACCTGAGCGCGTAGGCGGTCAGTTGACGTTCGTAGCGATCAAAGGCTTCCATCACGAATCGTTTTCGTGACTTCGACCCCAAATCGTCAGGCGGTTTGGTACCTGATTTCGTCGAATCCATGGGCGTTTTCCATTTTCGCGGCTGTGTTGGTTGATCACCGTGCGATTGGTTTACGACCAAAGCCGCAATGCGTTACAGAGAAAACTGGAAAATCGATTATGGCCACTGATATCCTGTCTCAGCCAGCCGTTTCCGGTCTCGGGCAAACCTGATGCGGGTCAAAATCGGCTTTATGGGCCACAAACTCTGCCACACCATCTTAAATGCGCCGACAAAGGTTGGCACAAAGACCGATCCCTGGTCGATCAATTCAGGAGCAGGCGTTCGATATGGATTGTCGCTATGTCGTTGCTCAACTGGTCCCGAATCTTCGGATTGCAACTTCTTGAACTTCAAATAGCCCGACACCTCCGCGCGCGACAATTCCTCATGGACGTTCTCGGAATAGTACTCAAGGACGTCATTGTTGTGCTTTGTTTTGAGATCAGAAATTGGACTCCTACCATTGCCGTGATACTTGACCATTGACATGTGCGCCCTGAAAAGGTCCGCAATGTTTTGTAACTCCGGATGCTGAGTCCTCACACATCCCTGCGGCGAAGGGTACATGAGCACTGCATTGACGTTCGTTGTATCAATGGTCGCTCCGTCAGAAAACCGAGTGCCAATTTCAACAAACTGATGCTTCAAACGCCACTGACCGTTGACTTGCAAGAACATTGCTGTCGTTACCGCGATAACGTTAAGTTGCTCGTTTTCATAGACGGCAAACAGCGCCTTGAGATTCTTGACTGCTTGCGGCATTGTCAACGTGCCGAAGTGGCGAAATTGGAGCGTCGACAACTCGGCAAACCGTTTGTCAAAAGTTTCCCTGACCTCTTCAGGCAGTTCGGAAGGATCACAGTTTTCTACCGTGGGCTGCGCCTGAATCTTGTACCTGAAATAAAGCAGAATCGGTGGGCCAAGAAAATACCAAGCCAACAACGCGAGAACTAATTCGGAAACCCCAAACATCTGTACTGCCAATTCGGTTCATCGTGTCCGGTCTATTCACCAATACAATACAAAAACTTGTTGCTGCGAATGAACAGCTGATTGCCGCTGATCGCTGGCGTGCCGTTGAATTCCGACTCGTCGCCTGCGATTTGGTTTTGGCTGACCAATTCGTACTCAGGCGTCGTCTTGATCACGAACGTGCCGGATCGACGGCTAACGGCGAACATGTGGTCACCAGCAGAAATCATGGAAGCAAAAAACTTGATCCCTCGACCACCGCGAACTCCGGGAACCCGCTTTTTATAAACTTGCTCGCCCGATTCTGCCTTCACGCAAAACGCAATTCCAGATTCATCAATCCAATAAAGATGACCGTCTTTCAAGATGGGTGTTGAAACGTACGAAGTATCACGAGTATTCCACAGCACGTGACTTTCCGTTACATCGCCTTGCCCGCCAACACGGATCGCCATGCTTCCAACGCTGCGGAACCCGCCGTAGATGTAGACGATATCGTTGTCGATGATCACCGAGGCATTGGATTCGTTGTCAAACTGATTGGTGACGTACCACTTCTGTTTTCCGGTCTCTGGATCCAGTCCAATGACTCGATTCGGCACAGGAATAACGAGCTCAAGTTCTCCGTCTGCGGCTGTGACCAGATTCGGAGTTGCATAGGCCAGCTTCGTTTCGGCCTCGAACTCCCATTGGATTTCTCCGTCCTTTTTCGAAATCGAGAAAATCTTGCCGCACTCTTCGATGGCATTCAAAATCAAATTGTCGCCATGAAGAATCGGACTCGCTGCAGATCCCCAGCGAGTCTTATTCGTTTTGTACTCGATCGATTTCTTCCACAGCTCCTTGCCATCGATATCGAAAGC
Source organism: uncultured Pirellulaceae bacterium (assembly GCA_938010615.1). Taxonomy (GTDB): domain Bacteria; phylum Planctomycetota; class Planctomycetia; order Pirellulales; family Pirellulaceae; genus Mariniblastus. The sequence continues at coordinate 2,334 of CALLUY010000049.1, forward strand.
AAACAAACCGGGCTTGCCCAAGAAAACGTAAACCGACTCGCCGTCCGAGACCGGTGTGTTCGTCGCGTAGCCGTGCTGAGTGATAAAGCTTTCGTAGGGGTCTTCGTCTTTCACTTCCGAATTGTCGACGGATTTCTTCCAGAGAATCTTTCCATCGGTGCGGTCGAAGCAGACCAAATGTCGAACGAGGTTTTCAATTTCGCTTTTGGTGCCGTCTCCATATCCCGAGTAACAGGTCAGAAAGATTCGGTCACCAACGATGATCGGTGATGACGCACCGAGTCCAGGAAGTTCTGTTTTCCACTTGATGTTCGTTTCAGCATCCCACTTAACCGGAAGCGAGGCATTTTCGCTGGTCGCAGATCCATGTGGCCCCATAAACTGTTTCCAGTCTTGCGCTTCGGAATGTTCAATGTGCGCGAAAACGATCGCAAACAGGAAGGCATGGGTGATCAGAAATCGTCGTGCATTTTGGATTTTCATATTTGTCAAAGTATAAACGAAGGAGTCGTTCACGACACGCGGCTGTTACAGATCACACCAATCGCGATCCGCAACTCTCGACATTAAACGTCTTTGTACCAGCACCGAATGAACTGATGCCAGCGACTGGGCGCGTCGCTGCTTGTACCGAGGCTTGCATCACCAGAGCCTTCTTCCCAACGGCTCCAAATATTGGGAAGCACGACGGTTTCAATCGAAACGAGCGCGATGCGATTTTCCGCGAGCCACTTGTTCGCTGCTTCCATCGCGTGATCGAAACTCTCGTGGCGACCTTCTTTAAAAAAGCCGGGCGCTTCGATCTCTTCTGGAACAAAATCTTTGTACTTGAGCATCTTGGTTCATTCTTTGGGAAGGTACATCTTCTGCGTCACAATATATTGTTCAATGCTTCGCGGAACAAGAAACCGAATGCTCTGATTCGAAGCCACGCGACTACGAATCGCACTACTGCTGATATCGATCAGTGGACTTTCGACGGAAAGTTCCCGGACAGATTCAACATAGTCCGCTGATGACAATCTTTCCAACACGCTAATATCAACCGGATCTGATCCCGGACGACCGACGATAATTGGCTTGGCCAACTTCAGAATCTCTTCCGGCTCGCGCCAGGTGGAAAACGACTCCAGCGAGTCGGCTCCCATCAAGAAAAACCATTCGTTGCCCGGCTGCGACGCATGAAGTGCCTGCAACGTATCAACCGTGTAGCTGACTCCGCTGCGCTTAATCTCCAAATCGCTACTTACGAAGTCGCGATGACCGCCGATCGCCAAGTCCAGCATTTCCATCCGCTGACGATCGGTGCCATGCGCTCCGTCGAGTTTGTGCGGTGACATCGCGCAAGGAATGAAAAGCACTTGATCCAGATTGGCTTGCTGACGGCAATTTTCAGCAAGAATCAAATGGCCGAGGTGTATGGGATCAAAGGATCCACCAAAGACGCCGATTCGCATGTTAAGCCTTTCAGGATCCTGCATCGATGCCAAGGTCGTTCAGATTCAGCAACGCTGAAAACTTGACATCGACATCCGCGAAAATCTTTTCCGATTCTGCGCCGCGGTTGACGATCGTGATCAAGCGATCAACTTTCAAGCCAAACTTGCGAGCATGTTCGATCGCACGAAGCGAACTGCCTCCTGTCGTGACAACGTCTTCAACCATCACGACGCGTTGGCCGGGTTTCACCGGACCTTCAACCATCTGTTGAGTTCCGTGTTCTTTGGCCTGTTTGCGAACGATGAAACCTTTGATATTTTTTTGTTGCTGCCAAGCGACCGTGATGATCGCAGCTGAAATTGGGTCGGCGCCGATCGCCATTCCACCAACCGCATCTGGAAGGTCGTCGCCCATCACGTCCAGCATTCCAGCAGCGATCACGTTGGCTGATTCTCCATCGAGTGTCAGTTTGCGGCAGTCTAGATAGAAGCTGGCTTTCTTGCCCGAAGCGAGCGTAAAGTCTCCGAACTTAAGCGCGTGTTCTTTAACGAGTTGAATGAGTCGGTCGCGGTCGTACAAAACGGGCTTTCTATTTCAAAACTGAGCGAATGTGGCCGATGCGTCTGGCCACGGGATGTCAGTTTAGCCTTTTTCAAGTCGATCCAACATGGCCTGATCAATCTTTGCCTTCACCGTTCGTCGATCAATTTTCAACTTCCGGGCAGCGGCTTCGTAACCGCCGGTTTGAAAATACATCCACGTGCAATAACGTTGGAGCAATTCATCCGCCGTGAGTTTTGCTTTGATGGCGTCGGACATCCAATCGTCTCGCTCAACAGAAGAGCCTCGAGTATGACCCGGAACGTATTCGTTGCGGATCATGATGCTGCTCACGCATTGCTCAAGTTCGCGAAAGTTGCCTCGCCACGGATAGTCGGGCTCCAGATTTGTTTTGATCCAATCGACGGCTTGATCACAAAGTGAATCTGAAGCATCACCGACCAGCTTCCGTGCCACGTGACGCGTCAGAAAGAACAGATCGTCCGGGCGGTGGTTTAATTGCTCTCGCAGGCCCGGCGTTTCAATGCGATCCGCACAGAGCCGATAGTAAAGATCCTCTCGGAATCGGCCCTCTTTCATTTCCTCGCCAAGATCTCGGTTCGTAGCACCGATGATTTTTCCTGAAAATTTGCGAGGCTTCGTATCGCCGATTCGGGAGAACTCACGCTGTTGTACAACTCGCAGTAGTTTCACTTGTAGAGCCGGATCCAGTTCGCCAATCTCGTCCAGAAAAACAGCTCCGTGTGCTGGACAAAGCTCAAGCCAACCTTTGCGATCCGCAATCGCACCAGTGAACGATCCCTTACGATGACCGAACAGTTCTGACTCAATCAAGTTCGCTGACATCGCTGATAGATTCAACGGAAAGAAACTGGACTCATCCTCTTCACGAAACTTTCCCTGTTTTTCATTGAACGGAATGAACTGTGAAAGTCCAATCGCTCGAGCGACGAGTTCCTTACCGGTTCCCGATGGACCGGTGATCAAGGAAGGCAGGCCGCTCATGCGATCGAACAGCGTGCGGCGATACCGATCGATATCGCAAGTGAAAATCGATTGCCAGACTTTCCCTCGCAACTGAACCGAAGGAAGAGACTCGCCAAGAATGAAGGTGTAGATGTTGAAAAACGCTCGATGGATCTGGCAAAGGATCGCGAACAAGTGTCCCGGCGATTGAGTGATCTCTTCGGTCAGCCCTGGAAGTTTTACTAACAGTCGATAGTCCGCCAGAAATTCCTTCCAAATCTTTGCCGTGGATTCTGGCTTTCGTAAACTCTCTGGGACTTGATAAACGATGTGACGGTAGAGCAGGGCGTAGATGACAACATACCAATAGTGTCGCAGCGACTCATCGGAAAGCGTCTTGCCCGATTCAGCTTGTTGTTTGATTTTCTTGATCAGCGCGATCGACGCATCGGTAAGCTTCGTAACATTGAATCGTTCGCGATCCGTGAATTCGAGACGGCGACTCCAGGCGATTCCATCTTCTTCAAACTCGCTGCCCAGAACCTGTTTTTCCAACTCGATACGTTTGGGCAGGAACGGATTGCAGGTCGCCAGCTGCGAAAACAGCTCCAATTGGAGTTTTTCAGCACTTCGAATCTCAGGCACGGACGTTCTCTCAATGAACAGGTCGATTTATGGAATGTTCATCAAATGTACATTCAATTCAGGCATGGAAAGCGAACTCTCTTGCGAAAAGCCTGTTTTTTCGGCGTTTAGTGAGTCTTTGTCGATTTGAACCGCATCTGGCATCGCATGTGCATTAACCGGAAAGAGAAATTACTGAACAAGTTTCTTTTCTGGGGAAAAGCAAATGAAACCTGATGAACACGACGTCGTGGTCGCTGAGTTGGATGAGTCACACCTTGAGGCGTCAAACGGAAAACCAAACCGCAATTTTCTGGAACAGCTACTTAGTCCGCAGTCGTTGCAATGGATGATGGCTTGCGGCAGTGGACTGTTGATGCTGGGCTTTGTCGTCTGGCTGTGGACCGTTGGCATATTTGAAAACCCATTGGTTATCGCGACGTCAACGGGAGTCGCAACGCTGAGTGTTCTTGGTGCGGGCATTTCGATGGTTCGAAAGTCACGCTACCAACTTGCAGGTCGATGGCTGACGTTGCTGGGCGCGTTGGCATTGCCGCTGAACTTGTGGGTCTATGACGCGCAAGGTTTGATCACGTTGGCCGATGGAGGTCATCTCTGGATTCCGGCGGCAATCTGCTGCTTCATCTATGCCGGAGTCGCACGCGTGCTGCGCGATTCGACGTTTGTGTATACGCTCGTTGGTGGCATCGTGATGACAGGCATGCTGTTCCTTGCCGATCAAACGGTTGGTCGATTTTGGACTTTGATGCCGCCGGCGACATTTCTATTGTCAGTCGGCTGGATCAGCGTTTTCGCCGAACGGTTCTTCGTCGACAACGATGGAGATTTCTCTCGCAAGAAGTTCGGATTGGCGTTTCACCGATCCGGAATGCTTGTTGTAATCGGCGGCCTTGCTCTTCTGTTTGGCGGATACGTTGCGGCTCTGTGCACTCCGCTGCTGCTTGATATCATTCCCGCGTTTTCGATTAGCCATGGCGAAAAAGTGTGGGCACTTGGATTGATCGTCTCGTCTGCGATCGGTTTTGGAGTTCAGGGACTGTTGCAAAAGTACCGTAGCTACTTCGTTGTCAGCTCTGCATTGGTGTTGGCCGCGATTCCAACGGCACTCAACATCTTCGCCATTCCAGTCACTGTAAGTTCAGTCGCGATCTTCGCTGCGGCGTTGACAATCGCTGCGAACCTGATGGTTGTCGTCACAAAATCGCGAACAACAAACGGTCCGATTTCGACTGCTTCGCAAATCATGGTTGCTTTGTTGACGATGCTGCCGATCGTTCGACTTTTGTTTCACTGGAGCGTTCCTGAGATTCCGTTCCTGTCGCCGATCAACATTTGGACGGTCGTCCAATATGTGTTGACTGCTGTCGCCGCATGGTCGATTGGATGGAATCTTACTGTCGATGCAAAACGAACTGCAACTGACAATCATGGTGGACAAGCATGGTTTATCATCGGTGGTGTCGTTCTAATTCTTTCAGTTTGGACTGGTTGTTGGATTCAAGCACTCGTTCCTGCACAGCTTTTCTCGCTCGCAATCCTTGCCATCCCGGCGACGGCCGCGGTCTACAGCAGACTCCTGAAAGACAAAAAGGTCAGCAGCATCGTTGGCGAGGTTGCCTCATCAATGATGGCGACGCACCTTGTTTTTCATGGCATTAGCGAAGTCACTCACTTGATCGCGATTCCCAATCCACATCTGGTTTGGCTCGCGAGTCTGGCAGTTTCATCCGTCGTCTACTGGCTAGTTTCACACGCCAATGCCGCCGGATTGAATCGCCTGTTGTGCTACGTGTCTTCGGCTGGCGCGGTTGCGATATTGGGTAACTGGTTCGGTTTGGATTTTGGTTACTGCCTAATTTTGGCTCCGATGATTTTGGGAACCGTGATCAAGATTGCCGATTCGATTTGGCTGCAAGGCGAACGTGAAGGCGACTTTGTTGTCGCGACACCGTTGGCAACCACCGGACACTCTCTGGTGCTCGGCTCTGGTTGTGCAAGTGTTCTGCTGGCGATGAGTCGCTGGTTGGAAGGTAACACTGGTGGAACGTTGATGTTGGTCATGTTGACGATGCTCGCGTGCACAACGCTGGTCAGCTTTTTGACCAAAGATACTTATTGGCGTACTGCGTTTCGAGCTCTGATCGTTGCCATTGTCGGCAGCAGCATTTGCGTGTTCGATGGATTCTTGAACATCGACGGTTGGCATCGAGCAGAAATCTGCTGCTTGATTGGCGGAGCATGCCTGTTGACGCTGGGACATATTGCTTGGTCACGCGAGAAGGATGGCGAAGAAGATCATGCCGCGACGGCTAGCCTTGTTTTCGGTGCCCTGATGCTGGCCGTTCCAATGGGCATTGGATTGTTGCTGCATCGAACCGGCGGATCGCCCGAAGATCATTGGAGGCTGTTCCATGAAATTGGCGCAATCGTTGGCAGCCTCGTGTTGCTTGGATCAGGTTTGCTTTGCCGAATTCGTTCGACAACCATTGCGGGCGGAAGTCTGTTGATCTTCTTCATTGGGTCGATGGTAACGCTAATTCGCTTGCCCAACCAACTTCATAGCGTCTCTGTCATGATGATGGTTGGTGGCGGACTGTTTTTCGCGACAGCACTTTTGATGAGCATTTATCGCGATCGTCTTGTGAGCTTGCCGCGGCGAGTGAAGGACGGGGAAGGAGTGTATCGAATTCTCAAGTGGCGTTAAACGAAGCAGCTACTTCAAGCAGGCCTTCGATGCCACTTTCAGCCCGCCGAACCACCCCAGAGGTTCGGCGGGTTTTTTCGCGCTCTTCGTTTCTTCGCGCTCTTCGATAGGCGACACAATCGTTACAACCGTCCTTTTTTCCCAGACAGACCGCAATTTAATTGCATTGCGAAGCCCTAAGTCTCCGTCGCAAATCCGGCGACCTAGCTTTGAGCTCCTACCTTTTTGCTCTCGTTTCGCGCAATCATGAACAATACATCTGACAACATCTGCCGACAGGACCCAGTCTCTCCGGCGCTCAAATTAAAGTTACTCGACGCACTTTCAATCGTTGGCGGCCTGTGGATGTTGGTCAACATTCAGCCCGAATTTGACAGTAAATCCACGATCGTTGTTTCGCTGATCGCGATTGGACTGTTTAACATCTTTGCTGAAGTCGTTGGCTTGTATCGACGTTGGCATGGGCTCGGGTTCTATAAAGAAGTTGGCTGTACCGTTATCGCTTGGGCGACAACGATCGCCGGATTGACGCTGCTCGGTCGCTTCAGTATTTATTCAACCGAGATTTCAGGCCCGGCGATTCTGTGGTGGTTTGCCATTACGCTGGCGTTTGCACTTTCCGTTCGCGTCTGGATTCGCTGGTTCAATCGGTATCAAGCGAACCGCGGAGTTGGAACACGAAAATTTGCAATCGCTGGAGCAAATGAACTTGGAATTCAATTGGCTCGCAATGTCATGGCGACGCCAGACCTGCGTTTGACGTTTTCTGGCTTCTACGATGATCGGCCGATCGATCGACTGTGTGAACTGCCGGAAGACCTCAATCGCAACGAGGGAAAAATTGACACTCTGGTCGAATCAGCAAAGGCCGGCGACATTCAAGTCATCTTTGTCACCTTACCGATGCGAGCCGAAGAACGAATCCGCTCCATCATCGGTGAGCTTACCGATACGACTGCTTCGGTCTACATCGTTCCAGATTTGTTCGTTTTCCAAATGCTCAATTCGCGTTGGACTGACATTCAGGGATTGCCAGTCGTCAGCGTATTCGAAAATCCACTTTTCGGTGTCGATGGATTCCTCAAGCGTCTGCTGGATATTTCAGTCGCCACAACCGCGTTGTTGATCGCCGGCATTCCGATGATGTTGATTGCCATGGCAGTCAAATTAACTTCCAAAGGTCCCGTACTCTTCAAGCAGAAGCGATATGGACTCGATGGAAAGCAAATCGATGTCTGGAAGTTTCGCAGCATGACTGTTTGCGAAAACGGTGACAAAGTCGTTCAAGCGAAGAAGAACGACAAACGCCTAACTTCAATCGGCGGCTTTCTGCGAAAGTCATCTCTCGACGAGCTTCCTCAGATTTTCAACGTACTCTCAGGACAAATGTCACTGGTCGGACCACGTCCGCATGCGAACTCGCACAACGAGTACTATCGCAGGCAAATCGAGGGCTACATGCTGCGTCACAAAGTTAAACCAGGCATGACCGGTTTGGCTCAGGTCAACGGTTGCCGCGGCGAGACTGAAACGCTCGACAAGATGGCAGCTCGAATCAAATACGACCACAAGTACATTCGCGACTGGTCTATTTGGCTGGACATGAAAATCATGTTCAAGACGCTGTTCGTTGTGTTCTCACGTCAAAACGCGTACTAAACCGGTTTCATAATTTGCGGCTGAGCGAAACATTTCTCTTCAGCACGGGTAAGATAGTTCGACGATTCCTACATCTGTTTCGAGCTATCAATGAAGATCATTCTCTCCCTTGCGATTTTGTTCATCGTTTCTGTTTCTGCTTTCGCTCAGAATGCGGTGGAAATTTGGGACGGAGTCCGAATCGAAGACGGCCAGAAATTTTCAGACGTTCAGCTAAAGCTGGTGACTGATCAAAATGGTGAACTATCGGGAAAGTTGACTTTCCTGAGTGGGGATAGCGGCAAAAACGAGATGGCTGTGGAAGAGCTCTCCCGCGATGGCGAAACATTGTCGTTCAAGTTTCGGTCCGATGACTTGGCAGGAATGTTCAACGGGAAGGTCGATGCCAAAACTGGCAAAATCATCGGCAAGCTGGGCGTTGGCCAAGGAGTCGCTTTTGGCAGCTCCCCTCTCGAATTTACGAGGCAACAAGAAGAAGCCGAAATCTGGAATGGCACGCTGGATGTCAAAGTTGCCAAGCTTCGACTCCAAATGGAATTGACGCCTGACGGAGACAACTGGTCTGGAAAGATGATCTCACTCGACCAAGGCAACGTCGAAATGGTGATGGACTCTGTCACTCGTTCGGAAGACGTCTTGTCATTCGAAATCAAAAAAATGGCTGTCAAATTTGAAGGCAACCTTAAAGATGGAATCCTCAGCGGCACTTTTACTCAACGCGGACAGCCGTTTCCACTTGAGTTCAAAAAAGGCGAAAAACCAAAACCGACAACTCACATTCAAACGTGGGCAGGTTTGATGGAGGCTGGAGGGAAAAAGTTTGACTTTCAGTTCCGCGTCTTTCAGGACGAAGACGAAAACATGACCGCCAAACTTGATTCATTCTCTGAGCGAATCTTTGGACTGCACTGCGAGGTCGATCACGCGGCAGACGGTACGATCACAGTGGAAGTCCCTATCACAAAAGCAACGTTTGTCGGCCAACTTTCAGATGACATGCAAACGATCACCGGTAAATGGAAGCAAAGTGGCGGCGAATTCGATTTGAATTTGACCCGAGTGGAACTTGAGAAAACTCGCGAACCGAAAGCACCGGAAAGACCGCAGTCTCCAAAAGGTCCGTTTCCGTATCGGAACAAAGAAGTCTTCTTTGAAAACATTGACGCTGGTATCAAACTCTCGGGATCACTTACGGTGCCCAAAACCGAAGGCAGATCTCCGGTTGTGATTTTGATCAACGGTTCGGGTCCTCAGGATCGCGACGAAACCATTGCCGATCACAAACCGTTTTGGGTCATCGCTGATCATCTTTCGCGCAATGGCATTGCGGTTTTGCGTTACGACGAACGTGGAGTCGGAAAATCCACTGGTCAGTTCACGGGTGCGACATCGGCTGACTTAGCAACCGACGTTGAAGCCGCTATTGCCTTCCTTAAGGATCGCCGTGAAGTCGACCCCGGCAAAATCATTCTGGCAGGCCACAGCGAAGGTGGCCTTTTGGCTCCTATGATCGCGGCTCGCAATCGTGATGTCGCCGGTGCGATCTTGCTGGCTCCTCCAGGCGTCAACGGAATGAAGATCGTGCTCAACCAAAGCCGTCTGATCGCAGAAGCTTCCGGCGCGGCAGACTCGGATGAACTTGATAAGCAGGAAAAGATTCTCGGCATCGCTTTCGAGCAACTTAAAAATCCATCTGACGAAGAGATAGACTTCTACGATCAGTTCAAAGCCAAAGCGGCCAAGGTGATGGGAGAAGACGCCAAAGATTTCGAACTGGGACCAGAAACCGAAATGGCCGTGCGACAGCTCGACACGCCATGGTTTCGATACTTTGCCACTTACGAGCCTGTGCCAGCCTTGGAAAAAACAACGTGCCCTGTGCTGGTGCTGATCGGTGAGAAGGACCTTCAAGTCGATCCGAAACTGAATCTACCTCCGATCAAGTCGGCACTAACCAAAGCTGGCAACAAGGATTTCACGATCACGCAATTGGAGAGTCTGAACCATCTATTTCAAGAATGCGAAACGGGTTCGCCGGCCGAATACGGTTCGATCGAACAAACGTTTTCACCGAAAGCTCTCGAAGCGATGGAGCAGTGGATCAACAAGCGGTTTGAACGATAGGTTATTTGGCGTGAAACCAAGGCCAGACAGTCGTCTTTCGCTCCGCGAAAGTACGGACCGAATACACTTTCGCGGCGCGAATTGAATCAAAGCCTCTCTGGGCTGTATCACGGTGTCTCAGCCGGGAGGGCGAAACAAGAACTGTCGGTGGCGTCAGCCACCGGAGCCGATTCACACTGCTTTTAAGCCCAGGGGGCGACACAATCTTGAACAACGAAAAACATCTAACCGTGTGTCGCCCTCCGGGCTTGCAAGTTTGGAGGCCTGCTGTCCGGTGGTTTACACCACCGGCAGTTCGTATGTCGCCCTCCGGGCTGTCATGCAACCGACGAAACCTATCCCGGCGCGACAGTGGTGCGACACAGTCGTTTTTCGCTCCGCGAAAGAACGGAGCCAACACACTTTCGCGGAGCCAACACACTTTCGCGGAGCGAACACACTTTCGCGGAGCGAAAGGCGACTTTGGATCAAACAAAAGCTGCTCAAATCTACTTCGCATCCGCCATTGCAATTTCCGGCACTTCATAGCCTTTGCGATACTCGCGTTTGAGTAACTTGTTCGCTGCTTCCGCGTGATCGCCGACAAAACGCCCTTCGTCGTTCAAACTCAGCATCGGGCTGAGCTTGATCGCATCGTCGTCCAATGAAAGATCATGTGCGGCGAGGTGCTTTTCCGTCTGTCCCAACAGAGACTGCCACGCTTCCACCGAAACGACATCTGCATCAGCTCGATTGAACTTTTGGCCCGACATGTATGCGATGTTGGCAAAGTTACACCAGCCAGTACTTTCATGACCGACTTGAATGTCCGCGTTGAGGTTCGATGAATCATTGGCCCGAACGGCTTCGATGAAATTCGCCTGATGCAGCACGTCTCCACTGTTACCTTTGAATTCGCGGATGACCTTTCCGTCTTTATCTTTGGCAAAGGCTTTACTGCGTTGACCATGGAATTCACCGCCTTCGCAATACGCCAGATAACCGCTCGAAGGGCCCGGCATGTCAGGGCTCTTCTTGCCGCCTTTTTCTTTGGGCAAATTCGACAGTCCAATCACGACCGGAATCGAACCGGTATCAAAGTAAACAAAGTGAACGTTCGGCGAATCACCGGCGTCGTCCCAGACAACGCGTCCGCCGCCGCCAAGGATTCGCTTGGGAGTCGCCACCGAATCTTGGAAAATATTGTTGCGAACATCATCCAGCACATGCACGCCCCAGTTGCCCATCTCACCAGATCCCGTGTTCCAATCCCAGTGCCAGTTGTAGTGCAAGCTGTCGCGGAAGATCGGCTTCTTCTGAGCAGGGCCAAGCCACAGATCGTAGTTGACGTTTTTTGGAATTTCCAACGGCGTGTCCCGTTTCCCAATCGAGCCGCGAACTCCGTATCGATTCACGCGGGCGGCTTTGATCTCGCCGAGCGCTTTTTCCTCGTGCAAAAACTTTTTGATTTCGGCCTGCATGGGATCGCTGCGCTGCTGCGTTCCGATTTGGCAAACTTTGTTGTATCGCCTTGCCGCGGCAACGGTTTGCTCACCTTCCCACTGCGTGTGCGAAAGTGGCTTTTCAACGTAGACATGTTTGCCGGCCTCCATTGCCCAGATCGCAGCAAGACAGTGCCAATGATTGCACGTCGCAACAACGACGGCATCAATTTCAGGATCCGCGAACAGCTCACGCATGTCGGTGAACGATTTCGCTTTCGGATAAGTCTCTTTCACCATGTCGATTCGGGACTGATCCGGATCGCAAACGGCGCCAATGTTAACGCCTTCGACTTTGGAAAACTGATCCATCAACTTCCGCGAACGGCCGCCGCAACTCACAAATCCAACATTGATTTGCTCATTGACGTTCGCTGCCCAAAGCTTCCGTCCGGGAGCAAGAACCGTAGTAGCAGCGGCTCCAATACCGAGTGTGCGGAGAAAATTTCTGCGGTTGGTGGAATTGTTCATATGAATCTTCTAAGAATTTATTGAATTCAAAAATATTGTCGCAGCATTTACTGCCAAGAAGACAGTGTAAATCGCAAGTGTCCAAATATCCTGTAAATAGCGAACCAAATCAAGGAATCGCTCTCTGATTCAACAATTGCGAGTTTGGTCGGTTTTGACAAATATGCATAAGTGTCGGCATTTTTTGGTGACTGTAGCTTAATTCAGGTAGAGCGCTTGACTGTGAATCAGGTCCGTGCCGGTTCGACTCCGGTTGGTCACCCTCGAAAAATCGTGATAATGATAAGCAGCCACTGACTTGATTGACACCTTCGGCTTAATCAACAGTTGTGGACGCAAACTCGCCTGCAAATGCAACGTCCACAATTTGATTATTCCCGGTTAACAAACAGAAAGTTCAGGAGACCTTAGATGGTAGCGCAAGTGCTTCAGCGACCAACGCTCGTTTTGAATCGAAACTGGCAGCCTGTAAATGTCGCATCCGTTGCGCGAGCTCTGGTGTTGGTATGGAATGAGTCAGCCAAGGTTGTTGATCCAAGCGACTATCAAACGTACGAGTGGGACGACTGGTCTCAGTTGCAGCCTGTTGGCGACGAGCCATTCATTCAGGCGGTATCACAACGGATTTGCGTTCCCGAAGTCATCACGCTGACTCGTTTCAGCCGACTACCTTCGGCAACTGTCCCGTTCAGTCGACGTAACTTGTTCAAGCGTGACCTTTACACGTGCCAGTATTGCAACAAGCGTCCTCGACAGGATGAGTTGACGATCGATCACGTTGTGCCACGTTCGCACGGTGGCGGTTCGACTTGGGAGAATTGCGTGTTGGCTTGCATCGCTTGCAACCATCGCAAGGCTGACCGAACACCGAAGCAGGCGAACTTGAAACTGAAGAAGGAACCGACGCGTCCAAATTGGAACCCGGTTTATTCTCGATACGAAACGCGACACGAAAGCTGGACTCGTTTCATCAGCGACGCGTACTGGAACGCGGAACTGAAGGAATAGAGCGGGGAAAGACTCGCGTAAAGTAACCAACGGCGGCAGAGAACAATGTTTCTGCCGCCGTTTTTTTGTTGCATCTCGACACCGCACGCCTCAAAATAGATATCGCTCGGAAAGAAAATGGGGAAATAAAAATGAGAACGCGATTGTTATCCACCGTTGTATTGCTCACTGCGCTTTGTTTTTCTGTCAGCACTGCTCATCCGCAAGACACTGACAAAACAACTACTTTCACCGAAATCGTAGGCAAGGTCGTCGACTCAAGCGGCGAACCCATTGAGAAGTTCACCGTAGACATCCAAATCTACGACTATTCCAAAGGTGGTTTTAATGTGACTCCCAAGACGGTCGGCAAGTGGAACGGAGAATTCGAGAATGGTGAATTCCAGTTCGACGTTGAAGATCCAATCAAGATTAACGACAAGGTCTACATCAACAAGACCGTGACCGCGGAAGGATTCCTGAACACGAATCAATTTAACGGTTACACGCTGCTAAGCGGTTTCAAGGGCAGCTTTGGAAAAATCAAACTTTCACGTGCGATCAAGATCACTGGGAAACTTGTCATGCCTGATGGCCAGCAGGAAGAAGAACTTGTGGAGCCAAGGATCAATGTAAAAAGCAAGATGCGGAGCATGATTCCCGACTACAGCAATATGTTTCAAAAAACTGTCCAACCAGACGAAGACGGCCGTTTCGAGCTAGTCGTTCCCGAGAATTGCAAGATGGAGTTAGCCGCAAGTTGCAACAATGCGGCCACGACGGAGCAGCAAATCACCATCAAGAAAAGCGAATCGGCAGAGGACGAACAGGATCTTGGTGAAATCAAACTTAAAGAAGGCGTCTCAGCTACCGGCGTCGTCGTGGACATCGACGGAGAGCCCGTCGAAGGTCAAATTGTAGATCTGCAACAGAATGCCGGGACAAACACCTACATGCAAACCATGATCCACGCCTATTCGGTCACCGATGCCGAAGGAAAGTTCAAGCTTCCTCCCCGCGAAGGCAAAGGCACGCTCACACTTGTCAAACAGGCAAACATCGCCGGCAAGCAAGTCAAGGTGAAGGGTAAGCTCATCATGGCAAAACAACAGAAACTAACATTGAAAGTTGGCGAACCTGCCAATGACATTGAGATCCGCGAAAGCAAGACTTGGAAGATCTCTGGCGTCGTCAACTATGACAAGACGATTGGAATCACAACACAAATTCAGGCAAGTTTCGATGGTCAGTATCACATGGTCGAACTTGACGAAGAAGGACGTTTTGAATTCGAGGTCGTTGATAAATCCAAACCATGGATCTCGGTCTACGGTTACAAAGGCTCAGAGATGTACATGGCCAATTTAAGCAGCTCTTCACTAAAACAGTTTAAGAACCGCTTCAGTGGAAGCCCGGAAAACGAGGGCACCTATTTTCAAATGAAAAAAGTGACTTCAGACCTTGGACCGTTGGAGTTTAGTTTGCTCAAACAGCTGGTCGACGACAGAGGTTGGGGCGAACGATTGTTCGACTGGTACTACTTTGGGGAGTAGTCTTGGCCATCATTGGCTCACTTCCGAAGACTCTGGTGGTTGAGGCGTCAGATTGGCTCTCGCAAAATCGACTCGCTGCGTCTTCACCATTTCGTCGACCGTTTGTTTGATCTCAGACTGGATCCGTGGAAGCACTTTCAAACGCCAAGGAATCACGACCGTAAACGTACTGCCTTTGCCGACCTGAGAGTCCAGCGATATCTTTCCGCCAAGCAAAATGCAAAGTTCTTTCACGATCGATAGCCCAAGCCCCGTTCCGGAAACTTCGCGCGTCAACGCGTCAGAACCGAGCGCCGATGGGCCTTGGCGAAACTTTTCGAAAATGATTTCCTGATCTGATTCTGCAATCCCAACACCCGTGTCGCTCACTTGAAGCGACAGCAAATCTTCCCGCGTTCGCGATGCCGTGAATCGGATCTTGCCGCCTTCGGGAGTAAACTTAATTGCGTTAGACAACAGATTCGTTAACACTTGACGAATTTTGATCTTGTCTTGGAAAACCGGATCAAAGTTTTCGTCGCCTTCATAGACAAGCTGAATGCTCTTCTTTTCGGCGAGCGTTCGAACCATGTCGCCCAACTCATTGCAAAGCTGGTTGATGGAGAAATCGGTTGGCCGAACTTCCATCATGCCAGCCTCCAGTTTCGCAAGGTCCAGAACATCATTGATCAAGTCCAACAGCAATCGGCCTGAACTTTTGATGTTTGACGCAAAACGAAGCTGCTTCCCGTCCAAACCTCCGGCTTCCAAAACTTCTGAAAAACCGATGATGCTATTGAGCGGCGTGCGAAGTTCGTGGCTCATATTGGCCAAGAACTCACTCTTCACCTGGTTCATTTCATAAAGTTTCAGATTCAATTGGGCCTGTTCGTCGACTTTCCGGTCAAGGTCTTCGTTCGCATTCTGAAGTGCCGCTTGCCAATCCATTAAGTGGTGCAACATCTTGTTGAACGAACGAGAAAGCGTCTCGAATTCGTCACCCGTTTTCAGGTTGGCTCTTTCATTGAGTTTTCCGTCGCGAACTTGGTCGGCAACTTCCGTCAAGTGTTTCAGCGGCTTGACGATCACGTATCGCACGATCAGCCAAATCGCCGCGACCGCAAACACGACTGTAACAATTGCAACGGAGATCAAAATCGCTCGGCTGTTGGTGATGGCATCCTTGGCCTGCGTGTTGTCCAAGGTGATCCGCATGAACATCGGCGGAGCAAGTTGACTTTTTTCGTAGATCACTTCATTGATTTGATCGCCTTCAGACTCCTCGGCCCGACGATCAAAATCGGCGAGCAGGGAATCATCAGGGTCGCTCGCTACGACCCCATGACATTCAATACAGACCGAATTAAAAATTACCGGCTTGTAGAAAACGTAATTTTGGCCAAAAGTAAAATCGTCGGTTAGAGGTGCATCCTCTTCGATCGAAATAAGTTCCGAATTTTCACGATCTCCAAACAACGATGTCCAATTCGCTCTCTGCTGAAGTGCGATCGCAGCGGGAGCAAGCTTTTGCAGCCGCTGAACCTCGTTAGGATCCATCGCCACAACAGCTGACAACTCATTGCGTCCAAACCGGTCATCCAGCACCAGCGTTTGCACCGAAGTCTTCGATTCACCCTCGCGAGCCAACAAGTCCAGCAAGTCAGCGGACGAACTGCCGGCCAGAGAGTCCTGAAATTTCACTTTTCGCAAATGAGTCCGCAGGAACGAATCCGTGGCGAGGCTTTGTGCTTTCTCGCGCGTATTTTCGCGAATCAGATTCTCTGTGATCTTGCTGACCCACCAGAATGCGCCGGCCGTCAACGCCAACAGACAGACACCGAACAGGATGCGGATCTTCCGCTCCAGCCGAGACTCTCCAAGTACACGTTTGATTCCACGATATGACATTGCTCATATATTAGCAGGCTCATGCACCAATCCGTAGTCGGATTTGGTTCCACAATGGCCGCATCCTAAAGGCACTGGTTACAACAACATGCAAACTACAACGGGTTAGTCCCACACCTGCCGCACCAGCTCTAAATGAAATCCTAGCCATTCTGGTTTCGTATAGACCGAATGACCGACCGTTTGTGACGCATGCCCATCGGTGTTGTCGTAACTCACGAGCACCGTTTCCCCTTCATCGGCAACTCGCATCCCAAGGCTCGCCCGCGACCACCAGTCTCGCCGCGAACAATCGGGAGCAAGAAACTGATGGAGTTTTGTTTCAACGGATCTCGTTGATTGATTCAACAACCATGGAAGAAAGTCAGAACCTGTGACACCAAGGATTTGAACCATGTCGCCTTGAACTCCGTCACGAAGATTTTTGCCCGCGGCGACGATCGGGCATAGCCAATCGGGTTGGCCAGCTTGCGGAATGTGGTTGACCACGTGCAGCAAGTTTCGATAGCCCGCGGTATCCCATCCGTAGCTAATCGGAGCACCAAAGTTAACGATGTCCAACTGAAGCTCATCCGCCGCTCCCGATTCGATCGCCGCGCGAACTCGAGAAAGTGCACACATTCGATCGTCTCGAACGGGAAACAAAGGTTCCACCAAATCTAGAAACTTGTCACGCACCCAGTCTTCGGCGCCCAACAGATTCGTGATCAGCGCCGCGACGTTTCCTGCGTGACTGTGTCCCCACAGCATGACCTTGGGCTCGTCGTGAACTCGCTGCAAAAGTTCATCCAACAGTTCAATCGCGGCTTTGCAACGTCCCGAGTGCGTGTTCTCTCCTGACCAAACGAAACGACGTGTTTCGAGCTGCAGCTGAAACAGATCAACAAACGCCGGTGGAAAGTTTCCAGAGTCGCCCGCCAATAGATCCGTGAGCTTCTTTCCAAGATTTTTGAGCGCCGGTCCGGCTGCCGGAATCAAACGTTCGAGCTGCCCGAACCAACCAAGCGCATCATTCCCTGCAAATGTTCCATGGACAAACCAGATGGCATCAACGTATTCATTGGCCCTTGTCGCAAACTGGGAATGCTGCGATTGGAACGCTTCGGTTTCAGGTTGGGCGGGATAGTTCGCTTCGATGATTCGCCACGGAGCCGTCGGCTCGTTTGCGTGATACAGCTGGTGTCGAAAGTGGTTTTTAAGTGGCATCGTGCTTCCATAAAGACAAGCATTTGGTTGATCGTTTAACGTCAATACCGTTCAACGAAGCCAAAGTCTCGGTGGCATAGGCCTCTGGTCTGTGTTCTGCATGTCCACAAGCCAGAGGCTTATGCCACCTCCCCAACTGCAACGACCCTACTGAATCACCTTCGTTGAACGGTATTGCGGCTAAACGTTAGGTTACCAACTGCTGCAGCATCTTTCTGTTTGGTTTGATTTCTCCGACTGCTTCAGCGGGCCAATCCAAAATTTCGACCGGGATTTCGTAGCCCTGCAACGCTAGTCGCAATGTAGATTGCCAGTCTGATGGAAGAATTCCGTTGACAAAAGCAACAGGCCTCGCATCAAACGCACCGTCTTTCTTTGGAACGACAACGACCTGAAGAATGTCGAACGCACTCAACATCGCACGTTCTATCGATTCCGGGTGAATGTTCTCACCACCGGAAATGAACATATTGTCGATGCGCCCTTTGACCGAGAGCTGACCGTCGCCATCAAGAGAGCCCAGATCTTTTGTGTGAAACCAACCCTCTTCATCGATAACCGATTCAAGCGCGCCAGAATCGAAGTAGCCCAAACACAGCGTTTCACCACGAACAAGAATCTCGCCGGAATCACTGATCTTTATTTCTCGGCCCGGCAAAATTCGGCCACTCTTTGCTGGGTCATCTTTGGGAGTTGACGTCGTGACCTGAGATGCCGTTTCGGTCAGCCCATAAGTCGTCAACACTTTCACTCCCCGGCTTCGTGCTTCGGCGACAAGCGTTGCGTCGACACTGCTGCCGCCGAGCAAAACCCATTTCAGGTGCACCGACGGAAAGCTGGCATCCGCAAGCAAACGACGAAGCTGCGTCGTCACGACTGACAGATGCGTGACCTTTCGTGCGTCAAGCATTTCGCCAGAGAGTTCATCCTGATCCCGCATTCCGACGACGGTCGCCCCTGCCACGGCACAGCGAACAAGGATCGACAACCCACTGACGTGATACAGCGGCAACGACCACAACCATCGGTCTCCGGCAGCAAGCGGCATGTTCGTCGCAGCGCCTTCTGCATTGGCAACGTGTGCCTCCATCGAATGTACGATCGCTTTGGGCGCGCCCGTGCTTCCGGAACTCAGGATGATCGTGACAGGCGCATTTTGAATTGCCGGTGCTGTTGATTTTGTTTCCTTTTCCGAAAAGTCGGAAAGCCATCTGGCGTCGATCCTGGCGACCACTTCATCGCGCGTCGCTTCGGGAAAGCGGTGACTGATTGGACACGCCACACAGCCTCTCAACTGCAGAGCCCAGAAAGTCAGAAACGCGTCACAGTCGTTTCGCGGACACCATGCAACATGGTCGGCGGCTTGGAAGCCTGAGAGTTGCATTGCCGGCGTCTGAGACAATGCATCTTTCAGATCTGCGTACATGATCTGAACGACACCGTCATCAAACGCAATCTGTTGGGGATGTTTTTGAGTGGATAAATGGATGGGTGAAAAAATCACAGCTCAATACGCTCCAACAAGGTCGCGTCGACACGTGGATCTTCCATGATCTCGAACATTCCATTTCGTTTTACTGGTGAAGATAGCAATAAGTTGTCCTTCAGCCAATCGAGCGTATCAAGACCAGCAGGAACTTGCGGCGAAAACTCTGCCGCCAACTGCACGATTCGAGCGATGCCAACCCCCGACTCAAAGGCGGCGCTAAAAACAATCGGTTTCCCCGTCGCAGCAAGGCGTTCAACCGCTGGCCGACCACCAAGGATCGTTGGCTTACATATTAACGCTGCGGCGTTTGGCCACGGATCAACAGAATCGTGATGAAGTAACGTTTCATCCAACGCGTAATTTACTCCTGTTCGAGAGTACAGTTCTTCCAGTCGACTTGCATCCTGAAGCGGTTCCTCAATGTATTCCAGTTCAATTTCGCCCAACGAATTGCAGAATCTGGTTGCGTCCTGAAGCGTCCACGCCTGATTCGCATCGAGCCGCATTTGCACGCTATCTGGTAAGAGCTCGCGAACTTCTTTGACCAGGCTGATGGCTGAATGCAATTCCCGACTGCCGACTTTAAGTTTCGCCGCGCGGCAGTTGTCCTCAATGCATTTTTCAACGCCGGATAAAACTCGATCGCGATTTCCCAACAACAAATAGTTCCACGGCACGCTGGCGGGCGCCGAGAATGAATCTTCAATCGAAGACAAAGCAAACTTCAGTGAGGCCGGAGCCTCTTGCTCGCCCCGCAAAGCTGCAATCACATCATCGATCGATTCAATGCTGAACCCGGGCAGCGGTGAAGCTTCCGCCCATTGCCCATCTCGTTCCAGCAGCACACCTTCGCGTTCGCTGTACGTTTGGCCCTTCAGCGTCAGCGGGCTGACAAACGGAATTCGAAATCGATATGCGTTCATCCGATCGACAGCCCCACGCAAAACAGGACTGTGTAAAGCAGCAGCAACCCAGCCGTCATGCCAAGATAAGGTCGCAGCTCAAGACCATCATGCCGCCAAACTTTTGACATCACAAACAAACCGGGAATTACAACAAGCGACGCCAGCATTGGCCATGTGTTGCCTGTCATCCACGCGAAAACAAGTGGCACAATTGTAGCCCCCACGATACACACCGTGTACTGATAACGGCTGAACGCCGCACCAAAGCGAACCGCCAGCGTGCGTTTGTTGGCAACGCGATCTTCATCGATGTCTCGCAAGTTGTTAACGACCAGCAAACCCGTCGCGACCAAACCCGGACCAAGCCCCGCGATCACGGTCGACCAATCGAACTGCAATGTTTGAACATAGTGCGTTCCAGCAACTGCCACCGGCCCAAAAAAGAACAGCACAAACGGGTCGGCGATACCAAGGTAAGCCAGCGAGTATCGTCCTGCCGTATAAAGCACACCGAATAAAATACTGAACGCGCCGAGCACAAGGAATATCCAACCTGCCCGCATGTAGAGAAAGTATGCTGAGAGCGCAGTGATCGCGAACATCAGGATCGTGGCAACAAGCATCGCTCTCGGCGAGATCAGACCCGACTGAACCGCACGCGTCGGCCCTTTGCGTTCGTCCGTGTCGGCTCCTTGAAAGAAGTCGCAGTAGTCGTTGCAGAAGTTGGTGCCGATCTGAACTGAAATCGCACACAGCAATGCGCCGGCCATCGCCAGAAAGTGAAATTGTTCGTCACGGATCGCAATCGCCGTCCCAATCGCGACAGGTGCAAAACCTGCGAGAAGGGTTTTCGGGCGCGCGGCCAAAATCCAGTTTGCGATCAATCTACCACCCGCCTGTCAGTCATCCTTGTGCTCCAACGCATTACCACTCCGAAGCCTCTTCCTCCGAAGCAGGCCCAAGCTTTCCTTTCACTTGTGCCAAAAGTTCAGCAGCATCATAAACCACTCCAGCCCGAACAACGGTCTGCACGTTGCGAGTGTTTCGTATATTCTCCAGCGGATTGCCTGTGATGATGACCAAGTCCGCTGCCTTGCCAACTTCGATGCTGCCGTGGTCTTTATCAATTTTCAGCGCCTTGGCGCCATTGATTGTCGCGATCTTCAATGCGTCGGCTGCTGGAATTCCGTTTCGCACCAGAGCATCAAGTTCCCGATGCACCCCAAAACCGGGTAAGTGATTTCCATTGGAAACATGGTCGGTCCCCAGCGTAATTTTGCCACCGGCATTGAAAAAAGCCTCGATCGTTTTTTGCTTCGCCCGATAAACCCGCTGATAGATCTCCATGCCTTTCATCGGTTTTCGATTGCGGGCGACCTCTTGGATATAAGGAGTGAAGAACTCACGCTCGTCGATCCAATATTCGTACTCTTCATGCGTTTCAGGCGTCGTCTCGCCCAGATACCCATAGGCCGTCAAAGTGCAGTCGTAGAATACATCGTTGTCGAAAAAGTGTTGGCAGATCTTTTTGTATTCGGGAGTCCCTGCCTGGATGTTTTGCAATGACTCATACGCCGACACGGAATCTGGCATCGCGTCGCCGCCTAGAAAATGCTCGACACGGTCGATGCCCATCATCACCGCATCGCGAGGATTGACACTGCCACGAAAACCGGATCCCAAGTGCCCGGTGACGGTCAGCTCATGTTTGTGAGCCTGGTCGATCAGGATCTTCAGCGCTCTGGCATCAATCGATTTTGCTTTGAATCCGCCGCTGCCGGCTTTGGCCCAGAAGTCAACTTCGTCACGGATTTCCTGTTCCGACATATCAACACGCCAACCCGGTCGTGCGCGTCCGAAATAGGGACCACTGGTGATGAGTCGCGGCCCAATTTGCTCGCCCGAGGCAATTCGTTTTCGCATCTTCATCATCGATTCCGGATCGAACTCACCACACGAGAACGTAACCGTTGCACCATTGGCCAGATACAGAATCGGCATGTAATGAAACTCTTCACGTCGCCGGCGAATCAGTCGCACGTTATAGTGAGCATGGCAGTCGATCAAACCTGGAAGCAGATACTGGTCGTCCTTGAGTTCGATCGTCTTGAGAGCCGACTTTGCCTGAACAAACTTTCCATCCCGAATCGCGATCCCATCGTTCGGCTTGAAGGAGCCCGATTCAACATCAAACCGGTGCCCGCCTTTGACAAGTAGATCCGCGTCTTCCGTTTCCTGCATCCCCATCGCGACTTCACCGCCGATGATGCATACAAGTCCCATCGCCACGACCAAAAGTCCGAACCCGTTCCAGTGTCCGTATTTCATTGCGCTTCCTCTTTTGCTACAGCGTTTACGATTCAATCAATATGTTGACCGTCAGTTTATCCAATCGGACAACGACGAGGTGAGAAAAGGCCGTACTTTTAATTAGGTTGCATCCCCTTTCTGCTCTTCCGCCGAACGCCAGACTATAGTTGGATTTTTACGCCCCAATTCTAATAGCGGCTCCCAAAGTTTTTGGTGTGTTCGCGTACAATGATTCATGTTGCAACTTTCTTTTCAACAAAAAACAATGTGTGAATGCAGAACAACATGAGCCGTGAAGAGATCCGAATCGCGAAGGTTATCCTCTCGACCGAACGCGACGTGGTTGGCACTGATGCTATAGCATCAGTCACCGGATTGACGAAGAAAAGGGTTGAAGGCCGATTAGAACTTCTAAGTAAGCGAGGGCTTGTTGGAAAGGTTGGTTACAACAGTTCGGGTTCTTACGTGATGGTGAACCAAGGCCATCGAATTAGACTTGAAGATCTCGTTAGAGAACATGGCGAGACGACCGATGAATCCGCTCCTTCTGTTGAATCTGCGGAGTCTCCAGATTCTATTGAATCCTCTGAGAGTCTACAGATTAGCGAGTCTGCTGAAGCTCAAGAGCCTATTGAATCTTCTGAAGATTTACGGCTTGGCAAGTCTGCTGAGGATTTAGAGCCTACTGAAAATGCCTTCGATTCAAGTTTTCGTCTCGGTCAATCACTTGAGTTGCGACGGGAGTCAAACCACCAAGAATCATGTTTGCGAGTAGACAGCTACGCCAATGCGCTTGCCAAATTCATCGTTTCTGCGAAAGAGCAAGTAGAGCTTTGCTTCGGGTTGTTTGGTCACTGGGGGCGCGGAAAAACATTCCTCATGGACAAGACCTGTGAATTATTGGTTGCAGATAACGAGTATTCGGTGGTACGGTTTGATGCTTGGAAATACCGATCGCAGCAAGAGGTATGGGCCCATTTGTTTCGCCAGTTCTACGATGCGGCAAAAAAGGATACGCCACTACTGAATTTAAAAGCAGCTATCGTCAGGGATACTCCGTGGCCCATCATTGGAACACTGTGGATTACTGCCATCTTATGGATTTTGGGTTACGTGGCCGGAAACTCTATTTGGCTGCTTCAAACAGTCGGATTAGCGGCAGTTGTATTCGTCCTGTCGTCTATTTGGAAATTCACTTCCCTCGGGCTTCGCATTCGATCAAAACTCAAGTTTAGCGGCCACGATGAAACGTTGGGGCTACAAGCTGCCATTGGAAAAGACCTTTCTGCGCTATTGTGCGCATGGATTCCACGCCGAGATACTGGTGAAAAAAGAAACATTCTCAACCTAGTTCTACAGTGCTTCGCATATTCCGCAGGCGCGATCTTGTTAATTGCGTACTCTTGGGGAACGCTGGAAATCCTTGTCGCACAAGATGTCTCCAATTCGAAATTTGAATGGGGAAGAAAAGTACTTCAACCCACTACACCATGGCTTGGACTTGCGTTTTATGGTGCAGTTTTGACCCTACTCGTGATCGGTCCATTTGTTCTTTGTTGGAGAAAAGACTCGCAGAAAAGAGTGCTTCTGGTCATCGATGATTTGGACCGATGCGAACCGGAAATAATGCTAGAGATTGTCGAATCATCGATGCTGCTTTTGGATGACGATGAAGTAAAGAAAAGGGTTCAAATCGTCATGCTTATCGAAGAGGATTCTTTGATTGCGTCCCTTGAACAAAAGTACGAACATTTATGGGATGCTGATGAAGAAAATGGCCCCCAAAAACGTGACGAATTGGTTCGAGAAAACATAGAGAAGATTTTCCTCGCCTATCTTCGGCTGCCACCACTCATACACACCGAGCATCAACAAATACTAAATTCCTTTATTGGGAACAGCCTTGATGCAGAGGGTGTAGTCTCGCTGAGGTGTCGTTTACGCGGCGTTTTTCCGATCGATTGTAGCGTTTTTCTCGTAAGGTCGGATTGACGGAATATTGTTTTTCAAACTTGCGATGTAAGTCGCCTCCCAAGTTCCGCTCAGCAAGATC
>CALLUY010000050.1 GCA_938010615.1 uncultured Pirellulaceae bacterium
CTTGGGAAACTCGCAACATCAAAAAGCGCAAGCGAGTGAGTGAGTTAGTTGCGAGTGAGTGAATGAGTTGCGAGGTTTTCGGGATTCACTCGCTTGCGCGTTTTGATGTTGCGCGTTTTGGTTTTCATCGGGCCAACGGCCCAGCAATTTACCTAGCCCAGCCTGAAGGGCTGGGTTTTAGTGACGATGTTGATGTAGGGCTGAAGGCCCGGCCGTTAACCAGCGCAATGTTGACGGCGTGATCTTAACGGACGGACCTTTGGCCCTTTTATTTGTCAGTTAATTCTTTTCCCAGCCCTTCAGGCTGGGCTATGTAAACGGACGGGGCTTTACCCCTAAACTCAAACGCGCAACATCAAAACTTGCGCGTCGCACTTGTAATTAACTTACCAACTAAAACTTGCGCGTTGCCGCAATCCTCTTTCGAGCCATATCGATTTCCAGAATCTTCACTTTCACAATATCGCCTGGCGACGCAACTTCTGCTGGATCGCTAACGTAAGTATCGGACAGCTGTGAAATGTGAATTAACGCGTCTTGATGCACGCCGATATCAATGAACGCCCCAAAGTGCGTCACGTTGGTGATCACACCCTCCAAAACCATGTTCGGCTTCAAGTCTTCCATCGAGTTTACCTTCTCGTTGAATCGAACGATTTTGAACTCGCGACGCGGATCTCGACCAGGCTTGGCGAGCTCTTCAATGATGTCGACGACGGTCGGCAATCCAAACTGATCATCAACAAACGCTTCCGCAGAAAGCTGATTCGAAATCGCAGCGTTGCCAACCAGTTGAGCCGTCTTCGTCTTCAAAGACTTCGCCATTCGATCAACTAACGCGTAGCTCTCCGGATGCACGGCAGAGTTATCCAGCGGTTGGGTGCCTTCACGAATTCGCAAAAATCCAGCTGACTGTTCGAACGCTCGCTTTCCCAACTTGGGAACTTTCGTAAGCTGTTTGCGATTCACGAAAGGACCGTTCTCATCACGAAACTGCACGATGTTTTTCGCAATCGCCGGACCGATTCCAGCAACATGTGACAACAGCGGAGCACTGGCCATATTCAAATCTACACCAACGCGATTCACGCAGGATTCGACAATTCGGTCCAGCTGTTTCTTGAGCTTGGGCTGATTCACATCGTGTTGGTATTGCCCAACGCCGATCGTTTTCGGATCGGACTTAACCAATTCGGCCAACGGATCCTGCAACCGCCTGGCGATACTGATGGCTCCTCGAACGGTAACGTCAAGATCAGGAAATTCCTCGATCGCGATATCGGAAGCCGAATAGATCGATGCTCCTGATTCGCTAACAATGACTTTGTCGATCTTCAGCTTGTTGTCCTTGATCAGCTTGGCGACAAACGCATCCGTTTCGCGAGACGCCGTCCCGTTTCCGATCGCCACCAGCTCAACCGAGTGCTTCTTAACCAGTGCCAAAATCTTTTTTCCAGCTCCCGCGATATCATTCTTCGGCGCGGTCGGATAGATGGTTGTGTTTTCCAAAAAGCGACCTGTCGCATCGACGACCGCGACTTTGCATCCGGTTCGAAAGCCCGGATCGATTCCGATGGTGACTCGAGGACCAGCAGGAGCCGACATCAATAGTTCTTGAAGATTGCGAGCGAACACGTCGATCGCTTGGTCGTCCGATCGTTCCTTTAATGACTGAAGAATCGTTGACTCCGTGGCCTTCATCAGCAATCGCGAAAAGCAATCTTCGACACAATCGCAAAGGTCCTGATAGAATTCGAACTTGCGATTGTGGACCATTCGGCGACGAAGCTCAGCAACTTCCCGCGATTCATCCAGCTCGATCGAAACGTTAAACACGCCCTCAGAAGCACCTCGCATGATCGCCAAAAATCGATGCGAAGGAATTTTTGAAACGGCTTCGTTGTGATCGATCCAAGCTTCAAACTTCGCAGCCTGATCCTTTTTTCCACGCTTGAGTTTACAGTTTACGCGACCGAATTTGTTTGCTTGCCCCAACAGCCATGTTCGCGTTTCCGCGTTCTCGGACCAAACCTCGGCAACAATATCCAACGCTCCCGCGAGTGCGTCTTTCGATGTCGGGACGTCGTTCTGCTTGTTGACGTAAGGTTTAAGAATCGATTCGCGCGGAGCACCGATTCGCTCCTGCTTCAACAACAAATCGGCTAACGGCTGCAAGCCTCGTTCACGTGCAGCCGAAGCTCTCGTCTTTCGTTTTGGCTTGAACGGCAAATAGATTGCTTCGAGTTCGCTCAAGTCATCGCACGATGCAATCTTGGATTTCAACGCCTCGGTGAGCAGACCTTGATCTTGAATCGAGTTGAGAATCGTGGCTCTGCGTTTGTGCAATTGGCTAATCTTTTCAACGAAATCTTCGATCGCTCGTAACGCAATTTCGTCTAGCCCTTGAGTCGCCTCTTTTCGATAGCGTGCGATGAAAGGAATCGTATTCCCGTCGGCCAATAGCGCAATCACGGCGGAAACTTGAACAGTCGTTGCCTTTAGCTCTGCCGCGATCTTTGCAATATTTTCTTTGGAAACAGGATTCGAGTGTTGTTTCGCCATCAGTTCTTGTCGTATCGTCGAGGTATGATTTAATGGTGGCTCAATGTATCCGACTTTGTGACCCACGGAGAGATGGACCATGAATTTTCGAACAGCAACTTTGACACTGATGGCGACTGCCGTTTTGTGTTTCGCATCAACAAGCACCGATGCCCAAATCATTTCAGGTGGCTACGGACAAGGCCTTAACATCGGTGGAATTAATGGCATTCAATACGGTGGAGGGCAGGGCTACCGAATCGGCCCGCCGCGATTCGGCGTTCAATATGGCGGTGGCCAAGGAGTTCGTTATGGAACTCCAAACATCGGTGTGCAGTACGGCGGAGGGCAGGGCGTTCGCTACGGTACACCGCGATTCGGTGTTCAATACGGTGGCGGTCAGATCTTGCGATATGGAACTCCCAACGCTGGAGTTCGAATTGGTGGTGGTGAAGGCGTAAGAATCGGAACGCGTCGCCATGGCGTTCAATTCGGCACCGGAATGGGATTGCAGATCGGACGCATCTACCATCGCGGCTGGTGATTGAGCGTGGCAGGTTCAAAACCTGCCATTTGAGTGCACCATTTGAGTGCTTAAACAATCCTAGCCAACCAATCGCTCGAACAGCGAAAACTTCCAGTAAAAATTCGCTGGAACGATTTCGCGTGCGACGCCTCCTCCGAAAATGGGAAAGCCTTCGGGTGGAACCACGAAAGCCACCGATCTATTTTCGGAGTTTTGCGCTGCGTCGAACTGGTAAACGTATTGCGTGTCCGCATCAGCAAATTGGCCCAGCGTCGAATCGGGCCGGACGAGAGAATCAATGCTGGTTTCAGTCCCATCGACCGCGATCGTTTCGATACCGATCATACGCCGAAATGCTCCAACGAGTTGCTCTCCATCGACACGGTAGTACGCGCCGCTTCTTTGTGAGTCCATCACAATTCCGCGGTCTTGGCCGCTGAGCAAATTGATACGTTGTGTTTCAAAGTCAACGAATCGTCCGTCCCAAAAGTCGTTGCTGATCCGGGAATGGTTGTCGCGACCGAAGTACACATCATTACCAGTCGGTGAATCGGAGAGCAAAAATGCCTTTGGTGAAAAGCCCCGCGTTCCAGCGAGCGACGCGAAATCATCGCCACCGGCTCCGGTGACATACAAATCCCCAAAAACGTTCGAGCTCAAAGCGTATCCGTCTCCGGTTAGTGAAGCGTTGGTCGCGACCGCAAAGTCATTAGAGGACGTCATATTAAGCCGATCGATCCCATCGCTTCCGTACATTCGAATTCGATTGTTGCTGCGATGGACGAAAGGGCCAACGTCTTGACGATGATCGTCGTTCACTTCAACGCGTTCAAAATCGCGACCATGGATCTGAAGATTCGAGGATGCACCCTCGATCGGTGCCGAAACCCAAAGTTGATCTGGGTGCAGTTGAGCCCTGAGGTTTTCGCCGGAAACGCGAACCACATCCTGACCGCCGCTCAGCAGAACGATCTGATCATATTGCGTCGGATCAATTTCGAGAGCAAGCGTGCTGTAGTTGGCTCGATTCACTTGCAAAAAATTTTGCTCCAGCTGAACATCGATCCGATTCGCGTCGCCAGTTGTTCGAATGATTAGCCGTTGTTGGTCGTCCACGCGAACGATCGCGTTGTCGACAGTTTGAGCGAACTCCGGAACATCGGTCGTCATCTCGGGCAACAGAGCGAATGTAAGCATTTGCCTTGCTTCTAACGCTGCGTAACTCTTGCTGGCATTCTCAGTAACTCGTCTGGTTCGCTGTCTTTTTATGCTGGCAATAAACATGATGCTCTCCGGCGAGAATTTTCGGTGCCACAAATTCGTGACCTACGAAGGAATCGTTACCAGTAAATCGGCAAACTCCAAATCCCAGTGTTACTAAAAATCGAATATCTGGGCCATGTTTTTCCTCAGTCAACAACCACAACGGCCAGTTCTCGAAGCTTTGATCTTGCGATGCACTCCGCTGCTCCGGTACTCTTCGCCACCCCCGTTTCTCGAAAAATTGGATGCTGTCACAAACATTCGCGATGCATCGCCGTAGTGTGATCCCTCTTCGGAATCTGAATCGCTATCAACATGAACCAGACAAAATTAATCCAGGCAATCTATACGCTTTCGTTTTGCAGCATCGCATTTCTTGCGGGCAACACGCAGGCCCAAGATGCTAATGTCAACACCGCGGAGCCACCTCTGATCACGCAGAGCTTGATCAGTCGAGGTGAGCTGAGTCGTTTGATGAATCAACCGGCTCGTAACGGAAATCCGTTGCGCCGAATTCAAGCCACACAAGCAGCTCCGATTCGTGACTCGTCCGTTCGGCCAGCATCGTGGCAAGAAGAATCGCCAACGGTTTCGTCGAAAGCATTTCGCATCAATCGTCCAGAATCAGGACTGGAGGCTTCCTCGCCGCAAGTGAATCCAACGCCGCAAGAGGCTCCATCATCGGCTCCAATCCCTAAAGCGATTCCTTCGCCGGTCGCGTTGGACGCGGAACATCAGACATTTGGGCCGGCGCCGAGCCCTAAAATGAAGGACAACTGGATCGCAATCGACCTGATAGACCTCGAGAAGGAAATTGCTAAACAGCGGATCAACATCGACGGGTCACTGGGCATTGACGAACAGGCAAAAGAACAGCGACTGCAGCAGCTAGCGATTGCAGAGGAAGCCTACAAACGTGCGAGCCAGAACAACGCGACGAAAGCTGACTATCAGCGACGAATCACCGATCTCAATGCCGGGCTTGAACGATTGAAGCTAGAAGCAAAACAATCGTCCAAACCACAATCGGTTGACCACAATCTTTCGATCGATGCGATGCAATCCATGTTGCGAGATCTCCAGGCGAAATTGCAGCACGAAAAAACGAGCGAGTTGAAAACGCTGGACAAAATTCAAAATCGCGACAAGCGAATGAACACAATCCCTGGCGAGAGGCTCGACAAACTAAACGAAGTCAGTGAACTTCACGAAGAACTGATCCGACAACAGGCAACCGGCACCAGCGACGTCATCTCGTTGCTTGCCATTCGAGCTCAAGAATTAGCAGCCACAACCAAAGTGCAATCGCTAGAACAGGAAGCCAGTTGGCATGACCTTTCACAAGAATGGCTTCCGTTGGAAAAGACAATTCATCAACGCCGGATCCAAAGATTGGAGTCGGAGTTAAAGTCATGGAACACGGTTATCGCGAACCGCAAGAAAGCGGAACTCGAAAAGCAAATCCGACTCGCCCACCAAAAGGCAGTCGAAGCCCACCCATCGCTTCGTGCACTATCCGAACAAACGACGTTGCTCACAGAAGCTCGATCTGCGCTGGCAACAAAAATGGGCGAACTGCATAACGAGACTTTGATCGTCAGCAAACAGGAAGACAGTGTCAAGAAACAGCGCACCGATTTGGAAACCTCGATCAAGGACATCGGCAAAGACGACAGCAGTGGTTTGCTTATTCAGGTGCACCGAAACCTAATTCGTCCCTACGAAGGAATGGCTCGAATTCAGGAAATGGAAAATGAACTTCGACTCAGTCGAGGAAAAGTTCTAAAACTTAGAAGCGAACAGGAACCACTCTCGCATCCTGAAACATACATTCCCGACTCGTTGGATATCCACCATGACGTCGCAGTGGCAGACACCACGCTAATCGCATTGGCGCACGAAGCGATTGAAACACATCGCCAACAGCTAACAGCACTCGTGGGAGACAACGAGGACTATCAGAAGCTGCTCAATGAAGTTTTACCAAAACGCAAGAGCTTGCTGGCTGAAATCGCAGCAACACGCGAACTCGTCGACACGCACGCGTTGTGGGTTCAGAGCTCCGACCCAATGGGTTTGGATGTACTGCATAAGTCACGCGAAGGTGCCAAAGAATTCTTCGATCCCGACCAGTGGCAGGATCTGGGCGATTCAATCGTCGGTCGAATGAAGAGCCGCCCCTACGAGTCAGCAGTTGGCATGCTCGGGTTGATGGTCGCGTTTGTCATCGGTCGCAGGTTCAAAGGATAGACTGTGGAAACTCAAAATCTCAACCATCCGATGGCCGACAACATCCGAACGTTCTCACGTTTTGGTCCGGCACTCGCAAGCACCGTTCGCACACTATGCAACGCTTCACTGGTCCCGATTCTGCTGCTTGTGCTCGCTTGGCAGATGGCACCCGCCTACGAACTGATGACGCTAAAAGGTAGCGTTCATCATGCGATTCGGGTCATCGTGCCGATGCTGTTTCTGTCGCTACTATTGCTCCATTCCTTTCGCAGAAATGGACTCGCAGAGAAACACTTCGCTTGGTCGAAGCCGCTCTGCGAAGGAGTCCACTTGGGCATGACCTGCGTCATCTGGTTGGTGATGCCTCTAAAGTTTCTCACTGAGGCATTGGGAACATTCCAAAACGGAGCTTGGTACGACTCGCTCGGACGACTGATGTTCGCGGCAGCCTTGGTCGCAACATCCGTGTCGCTCTACTTCATCGGCCGAGGCATCAATCGATGGCGTGAGTCGGTCTTAAAAGAAAATGGACTATCACGAACCCGTGCCCAACGAAAACAGTATCGCGAAAGTCTCCTCAACGGCGGACCCGTCGATGTCGACATGCTCACAGCCGATGCATGGAAAGCTTCCATTCGCAAATTCACGCTGACCGTCATCTCGCTATTGCCAATGGTATTTGTGGGACTATCCGTTGCAGGCTACCACTTCACAGCAATGCAAATGACCAGACGAGCGATCTGGACTGTGTTGCTGGCTGGATTGATCGCCGTCGTCGCCGGATTGATCAGCCGCATGCTGCTGGTGACTCAATTTCGCGTCAGACTTCGTCAGCTAAAGCGGAACGACACGGGACATATCGGCGAAGAAGAATCAATCAACATCGACGAAATCTCTTCTCAGGTAAATCAACTAATACGAGCCACCGCAATCGTTGCCGTGGTGGTGATCGGTTGGCAGATTTGGTCAGAAGTTTCTCCAACGATTCGATTCCTCGACAGCGTCACACTCTGGGACACAAAGAATGAAGCCGGCGAAATCGTTCGTGGAACTCCCTACAGTCACGTATTGATGGCCCTAGGAACGCTCTGCATCACTTGGGTACTAAGCCGCAACCTTCCGGGATTGCTAGAGTTGACGCTGATCGATCGGCTGCCGTTTGACAAAGGCGGGCGGTACGCGATTTCGTTCGTCGTACGCTACATGGTTGGCTTGCTTGGAATCTTGCTCGCCTGCAACATCGTTGGATTCTCTTGGTCCAGCGTCCAATGGCTCGCTGGAGCTCTTGCCCTTGGACTGGGATTCGGATTGCAGGAAGTTTTCGCAAACCTCGTTTCTGGGATCATCATCCTGATCGAACGACCGGTTCGCGTTGGCGATTTCGTCACGATCAACGGCATCACTGGTAACGTCACGCAAATGCAGCTTCGAGCAACAACGATCCGCGACCTCGACATGCGAGAGCTAATCGTACCGAACAAAAAGTTCATCACCGAGGATGTAATGAATTGGACGTTGAGCGACCAGTTTTCACGATTGGTCCTTAACGTTGGTGTGGCGTATGAGTCCGACACGAAGAAAGTACAAGACTCGTTAATGATGATCGCAAACCGACACCCTTTGGTCCTGCGTAACCCAAGTCCAGAAGTGATCTTCGAAACGTTCGGTGATTCCACGTTGAACTTTCAGCTACGCGTCATTCTGCCACGTCGTGACCTCTTCCCTCGCGTGAAGCACGAGATCAACATGGCGATCAATGCGGAATTCAAAGAGCAAGGCATCGAGATTGCGTTTCCACAACGTGAGATTCGAGTCAAAGCGGAGGCAGCCAGCGCCTTGGTGCAGGATCGCGAAGCTGCGTAGCCAACAGCCGCAAGTTGTTCGTAGTCAATGCCTTTAGTGCAACGCCAGCAACTTGGCAACTCAATCGATAGATGTCAAACTGTCATCTAACGATGGATTGAATCAGGGAGGGATGCGTTGGCAACGCTGCTCAAAACACGGACGAGAGAGTTTGAAGGGTTTGGTCCTTCGATTCTGTCCAAAGTTGCGCGCGACAAAACCGCTGGATCATCGGTCCCGAAAGACCGCATGGAAGCCCGAGCCATGCTGCACGATCTGTGCCCCGTTACGCCAGGAGTCTACGGTTGGCTCGATAGCAACAATCAGATTTGCTACATCGGCAAATCAAAATGCTTGCGCAAGCGGTTGCTGTCGTACTTCGCCAAAACTCCCGCCGACAAAAAGGCCGTCCGCATTGTTCAACACAGCCATCGCCTCGTTTGGGAACCCGTTTCGCACGAACTGCTGGCGTTGATTCGTGAGCAAGAACTAATCTATCGATGGCGACCTGAGTTCAACACGCAAGGCCAGCCCGTAAAACGACAACCCGCGTTCTTGTGTATCTCTGGCGGCGTTGCTCCGAACGTTTTCTTCACCCGCCGCGTGACACCAAACTCTGAATTTTCGATCGGACCGATTTCCGGCACTGGCAGATTACGTGCTGCGGTCGAAAGCATGAACCAGATTTTCAAGCTGCGCGACTGCCCCGACAAGACGCAGTTTTCCTACAACGAACAGATGAAGCTCTTCGACATTTCTTCTTCCGCGAAGTGCATTCGCTACGAGTTAGACTCATGCCCAGGGCCGTGTGCGGGACTCTGCGATCGGAAAGACTATTTTAGCCACGTGCAGCAAGCGATGGACTTTCTGATCGGAGGCGTCACTACGAAACAAACGCTCGATCGTCTACAGAATGACATGAAGGAAGCCTCGCTGACGCAAAGTTTTGAACGCGCGACCGTGATACGAGATCACTTTCAAAACCTACGTTGGCTATCGAGGAGACTGAAGCAACTCGAATCCGCTCAGCGAACGCTCAACGGAGTCTTACCCATCACCGGCAAAAACTATCAGAAACTGTGGCTTGTCCTTCGCGACGGACGACTGATCGGTTCCGCAGCAGCGCCTCGTGATCAGAAACGACGTGCAACGGCGGGCAAACGACTTGAACAGATTCAACATCAGGATCTCGGTTTGCCGACGAACCTGATGGAAATGAATCTGCAGATGATTGTGATGTCTTGGTTTCGAAAGTACCCCAAGTACAAACAACAATTGATTGGCTTCGACGAAGCGATTGAACTCTGTCAGGTCAAATCGAACGCCGATGCTAAGTTTCAACCTCCGCGCCCTCCCCGTCGCTAAATTAACTCGCTCCCCTCTCCCGAAAATTCGAATCCAAAAGCATTTTTTGCTGATCAAACGTCGGTCGAATTTTTGGGAGAGGGGCCGGGGGTGAGGGAAATGCGTTTTGCTTCAAACTCGTTCTTCGGAACGTTCTGGCAACAGAAGACCTCCGTTGAGATGCCGTAAAACCACGCGGACCAAACCCCTCACCTCCAGCGATCAGAGCAGAGTGATCAATGGGCGGACAAAATCTCTCTCTGCAAAGTGGAACGGTGGTCCCCACCGTTTGCTGCAGTTCTACGGCGGAGACCGCCGTGCTACGTTGGGGAACGTCAACCTCCGCGCCCTCCCCGTCGCTTAGGCTCCGCCCCTCCCTAATGGCCAAGAGGGAGGGTGATCAAGGAGCGTCATCAATAACCGCGACTAGCCAGTAAAGATCTGAGTCGCCCACCACGTTTCGCCGACTTTCACGATCCCGATGCCGACTTCCAACAGATCAGCTCTGAGCATCACAGCATTGTCCGTGCTGTTGTTTCGCCAAAAGTTATGAAAGTAGTTCGCAACTTGCACAGCCGTCTGTCCCGAATCCGCAACTGACCCAACGTTTTCAGCGGTGACCGTTCGACCCCCCGTCAAAAGCGTCTGCTGCTGCGTCACGGATGAGTGTGAAACCCGGTTTGCCAGAGCCATTTGCTGAGACCAGTCGAGGGCGTATTCAGCAAGGTCCGACGGCTTTGAAAGCGTGACTCTAGAGTTTGCAACTCGATAGCCGTTCAACGAGGAAAAGTTGATCTCGGCTTGCACTGAGTTGTTTGCTTGATTGGCAGAAATTCTACGGTCAGCGAACTCAACCCATCGCGCACTATTGACGAGTTCGTTTTGAACTCGAGTTCCGTTGCCGTCCACCCTTACGACTGCCGGATCGAATTCGTCAGAGTAAACAATCGTATCAACTCCGTCGCCAGCATTGTAAAAGTCAACCCCGCCGCCACCTTCAAGGCGATCATTGCCGCCCGCGCCAGTCATGTAGTCGCCTTTATCACCGCCAGTCATGATGTCGTTACCGGCCTGACCATGCATTCGGTTTTCCCCCGAACCACCGGTCATGATGTCATCACCGTCTCCACCGTAGAATATATCGAGCCCCCCTTCACCAAAGAACGTGTCGTTCCCGCCGTGGCCCATCGCCAAATCTCCGTCGGCAAAAGTTCCCCCTTCAAGGCCACCAGTTCCGGTATACAGCATGTCGTCGCCACCGAGTGCGTAGATCTTGTCGGTGCCTCCGTTGCCATGGATTTCATCCACGTCATTGCTTCCATAAATCGTGTCGTTACCTCGACCGCCAAAAATCATGTTGACCCCGGCAGTTCCAAACATTCGATCGTTGCCGTCTCCACCCTCAAGGGTGTCGTTGCCATTGGCACCTACGATTCGATCATTTCCTTCGTTACCTTGAATGGTGTCGTTGCCCGGACCGCCAACAAGGTCATCATCGCCGCTGCCGCCAATCAGAGTGTCGTTGCCGAGCTGTCCATACATGCTCGAAGAGAGTCCCGATGTATTGGTAAACGTGTCGTCTCCGGCGTAGCCGATGAAAACAATGTCCGTAATCGCTGAGCCTGATTCCGAAAAGGTTTCACCATCGATCGACGCGACAACATTGGTGCCAGAAACGCTTACTTGACCGACGTTATTACCGCTGTCTCCTCCGATATAGAGAACGCCAGTGTCAACATTGTGATAGATGCTGGCCAAAAGATTCCTAGCTTCCAACTTTTCGTAAGTTGATGATTGGAATTTTCGAAGAGTGCGAGAATTTTTGTTCATTTCATTCATCCAAGTTGCGAAAACGGTCTCACTGCGAAGTCACGCAGAATTCTAGATTAATGTCCTTACACGTGCACCGCCCAGGTGGCACCATAAAACCCTACCCTCATTATCTACAAGCCGCCCACAATGATCCACAACTTTTTCCAAAATACTGGTCTTCGGAATCCTTGAAATTGCTGCTTAATGTCAACATGGGCTCACATCTGGGACAGAACGAACTACTTGTTATCATGACGCACTTTCATCAATCCTTGGCCCTGCCAAATCTTATGACTGTCCGCACTCGATTCGCTCCTTCTCCAACTGGTTACCTCCACATCGGAGGCGTTCGCACCGCGCTCTTCAATTGGCTACTGGCTCGTCAGGCCGGTGGGCAATTCATTTTGCGAATCGACGACACCGACCAGAAACGTAATCAGGAAGAGGCCCTGCAGCCGATCCTTGACGGCTTCCGTTGGTTGGGGCTCGATTGGGACGAAGGCCCCGAAGTCGGCGGACCTCACGGGCCGTACTTTCAATCAGAGCGACTCGATAAATACCAGGCCGCCGTCGCAAAACTGATCAAGTCCGGCCACGCCTATCGTGACTTCTCTAAGCCCGAGGAATTCACAGCTGAGCGAGAAACAGCAGAGAAGGCCAAAGAGCAATTTCACTACAGCCGAAAGTGGATGGCGGAAACTGATGAACAAGCTGCTGCTTTCGAAGCCGAAGGTCGGAAGTGCGTTGTACGCTTGAAGATGCCGCGCGAAGGAAATTGCGAATTCACCGATCACGTCCGCGGAGAAATGTCGATCCAATGGGCGACTGAATCCGATCACGTCATCCAACGCGCCAACGGGACCAGCACCTACCATCTGGCCAACGTCGTCGACGATCACGATTTTGAGATCACCCACGTGATCCGCGCCGTCGAACATCTCTCCAACACGCCGCGACAGATCTTCATCGCCAAGGGACTCGGCTACGATTTGCCGCAGTACGCTCACATTCCTTTCGTCGCCGAACCGGGCAGCAAGAAAAAGCTCAGCAAACGCGACATCGAAAAGTATCTCAATAACAAAGACTTCAAACGCTTGTACACCTCCGGATCAAACATCGCCGAGCGAATCGGACTCGACATCAGCCCCGCGACATTCAATCCAGTATTGGTGGACTTCTACGAGGAAGCTGGCTTCCTCCCCGCCGCGATCAACAACTATCTGTTGCTACTCGGTTGGTCGTTGGACGATTCAACGGAAGAATTTTCCCGTGAAGAGATGATCGAGAAGTTTTCGCTTGATCGAATTGTAAAAGCGCCTGCCAGTTTTGATCCGCAAAAGCTAACCGCGTTTCAGGGCCGGCACTTTGAAGCTCTTCCGATCAAGCGCAAGATTGCGATGTGCATTCCGTATCTGCAAAAGGCCGGCTTGCTGCCCGACCCAGTCGACTGCGACGTAACGCTGATCACCCAAGTCATCGAAGCGTCCGGCGATCGTCTGGTCATGGCCGGCGATATCCTGAACTTCGACGACTTCTTCCGTCCGGATGGTTGGCAACTTGAGTTCAACGATAAGGCATTTCAAAAGCGTTTGGTTAAACCGGAAAGGGCAGGGGAGTTGTTGGAAAAATGCCGCGACATGCTTGCCGAGACTCCCGACTACACAGCCGAGCCATTGGAAGCCGCCATCAAAGCCTGGTGCGAAACCGAAGGCATTGGTATCGGCGACATCGTCCATGCGTTGCGAGTTGGAACGACAGGCAAAGCTTCCGGTTTTGGCATGTTCGACATCCTTGCGGTCTTGGGCAGAGAAAAAGTTACCGAACGGATCAATCAGACGTTGGCGAAGCTGAATTCAGCATAGCCAAGCAGGCACAAACGAAATGAAACGTTTTCGAAAATTCTCACTCGGCTGGCTTCTGTCATTGGTAACCATGTCTGCAGTGGCACTTGCGATATGGGTTACTCCCGTGAAATTCACTTTTGAGCTACGCGGCACCGATGTCAGAACATCAGCAAGCGTTGGAGATCTGATTGACGTTCGTAATCCCGACGACTGGTCGCATGTATATATCCACAAGGCTGAAATCACGAAGTACGTCAGGGAGGGCAAAGTTGCTCTTGGCAACGATGTCGACATCGTCACCGTAAAGACATCTCTCTTCAACAAGCTCAAGTTATCATTTCATGATGACTTTTCCGCGGTGTACTACGAGCAATAGCCTCGCATCGTTTGGCTAGGAAAGCGACAACACAAACGTACGAACCTACGGTAGTTGCACGCCGCAGTGGAAGCCACAACGCGTTCCACTGGCTGCCGTTTTGTGGTTTGATTTTGACCACCGCGCAGCATGAAGGCTCCTTGCTGCTGGACGCTTCGAAGATGTTTATCCGGTCAGTGAAATTCCATCGTGGCTCCGGCGCGACATGGTGAAACTTTCACAGCTTGCCGAACCAGATCTCCGCCCACTAATTTTTTTCAGGTTTTCGCTGACCTGAATACCTGCCTGAGCTTTTGAATCGTGCGGCCGTCGCGGCCAATTCTCGGTTCAGCACACTCTGGGAAATCGTCGTCATTGCTCACTCCAGTCACAGCATAGGCAGGCGAGCCAGCCTTGACGCAGACCTCGATCCATCGGCCAGCTTTCTTAAACAACCACGCATGCCCTTGTCAAAGTTATTTTGAGGAGCGGTGCGACTGATGAGAAACAGGATTGCCCCAGACATCGCAAGCCAGCCATTTCACCCAGATTCCACGGCCCTGAATTGCTTGACTCGGCGATAATTATCAGCCACACTGCGACAAGTCTCGGCGATAAGTGGAAAATCTGGACTTACCACGTGTTCGGTCGCCGATAATTACAAAGGGTTCTTCCGGGTTTTTAGTGGCGTCTATTTGGCATCAAATCGAGCTTTCCGCAGTAGAACAGAATCCTTGCTCGGTAGTTTTCAAAACATCTGAATCCTCTTGCCGCTGATTTGATCGACTGAATCCGACTGTTGA
>CALLUY010000051.1 GCA_938010615.1 uncultured Pirellulaceae bacterium
GGTGATGTCACCCTTCGTTTTGGCTTTTCAGTAGGGTCGTTGCAGTTGGGGAGGTGGCATAAGCCTCTGGCTTGTGGACATGCAGAACACAGGCCAGAGGCCTATGCCACCGAGACTTTGGCTTCATTGAACGGTATTGCGTTAAACGAATTGTACGTAGGCTTCACGGTACTTGTTGGCCATCGCTTCAACACTCAATTCGACCTTCAGCGACTCCCTGCCCTGCCTCGCAAGTTGACTTCCCGGCTCCGTTTGCTCAAGCAGATACTTAGTCCAGCGAGCAAATTCATCTCGCGCTCCGAAGTTAGCTGCGAATCCAGTTTCCTGATGTACGATCGATTCCGATGTGCCCGGACCGTAAACCGAAATGACCGGCACATTGTTGAGCATCGCATGGTGCATGGCACTTGGCAGCGGCTCATTGAGATGAGACTGCCAGAAGAAATCCAAGCCAGGAATCAATTCAAACGCATGTAGCTCCGAGTCAACGAAGTGGATGTGAGCTTTGGCCTCGGTTTGGGACGCAAACCGTTCCAGCCGTTCTCGCTGTGATCCGCGGCCGAAAATGAAAAAGTGAAAATCGTTTCGAATGCATGTCAGCAGATCGGTTGCCCAAATAAGATCCTTGACGCGGGATCGTGGAACCAACGGGGCAACCGCTCCCGCAAGGCGAACGTGTTCGCCGATGCCGCTAAGTTGCGTTAGCTTTCGTCGAGCGATTTCGCGACTGGGAGTTGCGGAGCCAATAGCGTTAGGCGCGATCGAGATCTTTTCTTCTGGATACTGGTGGGTGACGAGGGATTTTTTGACTTCTGCG
Organism: uncultured Pirellulaceae bacterium; assembly: GCA_938010615.1. Taxonomy (GTDB): domain Bacteria; phylum Planctomycetota; class Planctomycetia; order Pirellulales; family Pirellulaceae; genus Mariniblastus. The sequence goes on from CALLUY010000051.1 coordinate 818, forward strand.
TGCGGTACAAAATATTGCTGAACCGGCCGTCCCAATCGTTGGTCGACGGCTTCCATGGTCATGTTCGTCGAAGGGCGAATGTGAAGCTCAGTCACAAACTTGCGAATCGATTCGAATTCAGTGGCTGCCGCCAGAGCGACCCGTTCCGCTGGTTGGCACCAAGCGTGCATGATCGCGGGTTCGATGCGCCGCAGCAGCTTTCGTAAGCGAAGTCCCGATCGAGTCAACGTTCGAAAGGATGGTTGATCTGTCGGAGAAGCCGCCAAGAAATGAAATTGTCGCGAAACATCCTCTGACGTCATGCATGTTGGAATAATGTCCTCGCCACCAAGCACGGCGATATGCACATCGTGATCGTGGCTGATTTCGCGCGTCAGCAAATCCAATTGCCGAGTCGCACCGAATCGGTCGAGAGAATCTACCACATAGAGAATGCGTTTTTGTTGACTCACGACAGCGGCGCTCCGGTGGCACTTTCTGCTTGGTGAACGCCAAGCATTACATTCAGAAACCGCTTGGCGATTCTGTCAATGTCGATGGCCGGGCGGAAACGCTTCGCGGCATGGTTGCCTAAACGGTTTCGTGTCTCGCTGTTACGAAGTGCCATCGTGATCGCTTCACCCATCGCCATTGAATTGCCCGCTGGAGCAATGAATCCTGTTGCATCTCGCTGAATTTCCACCATTTCACCGATGCGATGTCCCTTGGAATCAAGTTCAGCAATCGGTTCCATGGAAGAAGAAGTCACCAATGGGCAGACTTGATTCGCGATCGCTTCCAGCAAACAGCGACAGTTCACGGGGCTTCGTTGAGGATGAACGTAGAGGTCCGCCGCCTGAAAGATTTCACCAAAGTCATCGAAATAGCCAGGCATAATTGCTGAGTAAACCATGTCGTGGTCGGTGATCGTGTCCCAGACTTTTCTCGATCGAGGTCCGTCGCCCAAGATCCAGAGTTTTCCTTTTGGAAACGATTCCAAAACGATTTTCCAAGACCGGACCAGATCGCAAACGCCGCCGTCACCATCCATCGGAGCTCCGGTCACCACCAGCGGCTGCGCCGGATCGATTCTTAAAATCGGATGAGCATCTCCAAGAGCCGTTCGCGAATTGGCTTGCCGAACCAATGAACGTCGATGCTCATTTCGATACGAGACGGCATCCGAAACCAAGAAGATCTCCTTGGGCAGTTCGGTGTTCCTCATTACCAATTCGTTTCGAGTCCGCAGCGAATCGCAGAGCACGGAATTTGCCAAATTGAGTCGCACGTTCTTTTGCGACGTTCGGTTGATTCGTTTGAGAGATCGATGGTCGACTCGGATGACACAAGGGACAGCATCTCCAACCAGTTTTCGGACTGGTGCAAGATCCTCTCCGCCGCCGAACAACAAAACGGCGTCAGGTTGGAATCGGTCGAGTGCGCGGACTAAAGCACGTTGGTAGCGATACGTTCCCCATGGCCCGGAACTTGGGCGCGACAACCGCTGAACGCCAAACTCGCGAAAGGAACATTCTTCTGGCCATCCTTTTTGCCAAGCAGCCGTGAACAGCTCAACGCGATGACCCTCGATGCTGAACTGGGCAGCAAGGTCGGCGATGAAGTGTTCGGTCGGACCGCTGATCGGCCAAAACCGCCGCGAGATGATCGCGATGCGTTGAGGCTTCGTGGAGTTCATGTTGTGGATTCAATGTCAGAATCTTCCAGACATGCCAAATAGGGCAAATTTCGATACTCGTCATTATAGTCGAGGCCGTATCCAACCACGAACTCATCCGGAATATCGAAAGCGACAAATTCTGGTTTATAGTCAACTTCTTGGCGGCCGGTTTTGCTTAGCAACACAGCGGACTGGAGCGAGGTCGGACCGTGTTTGGAAACCTCGGCAGTGACTTTATCCAGCGTGTGACCGGTGTCGAAGATGTCGTCGACCAGCAGAACATCACGATCCTTGATGTCCAGCATCATCTCGGAGTTGATCGTCAAGTCGCCTCGTTCGGTTCCTTTGTAGCTGCTTGTTTGGAGTACGCCGACCCGCAGCGGCATATTTAATTTGCGAATCAGATCGGCACCCAGAACGATGCTGCCGGTGAGAATGCAGATAATGGTCAGAGGCTTGTCGCCGTAGTGGTCGTTGATGCCTTGGGCGAGTTTTTCAACGCCTTCGTTGAGTTGCTTTTCGTCGAGTAGAGTTTTCACGGCGGTTTCGTTTGGCTTTAATGAAGTGCGCTCACATTCTAAGTCAACGTCGCACGAGCGATAAGGTCGAAAACGCCGGAGCATTTGCATTTCAACACCAGCCCGAAGCACAAGTTTTGATGTTGCGCCAATACAAGCCCGACGCGCAAGCGAGGGAATACAAGCCCGACGCGCAAGCGAGGGAATACAAGCCCGACGCGCAAGCGAGGGAATATTCCCGATGATTTCAAGCTCCCTCGCTTGCGCGTCGGGCTTGTATTGAGTCACTTCGTGACTGAAAGAGTCAGCTCGAAATCACTGCCAGCATCTGTTTGCAAAATGATGTAACATCGGCCGATGCATCTTCTTTCGAAGTCCCCTCTTCGATTGCAGCGATCCGGCGAACAATCGCGGAGCCAACGATCATTCCGTCTGCGACAGGTTTGAGCACTTCCGCATGTTCTGGCTGGCTGATTCCAAAGCCGACACAAATTGGCAAATCGGTTTGCCCGCGAAGCCAAGAGACGTTGTCGACCAAGTCGTCCGGGAGCGCTGTTCTCTCACCCGTGATACCTGCGATGGAAACGTAGTAAATGAACCCCGTCGAATTTTCTGCGATTCGAAGTGCACGCTCACGCGGAGTCGTCGGAGTCACCAATTGGATCAAACTAAAATCACGTTCCTTGCACTTGGCCGCGAACTCAGCGGACTCATCGACTGGCATGTCGGGCACGATTGCTCCAGCGACACCCGCGTCGATAGCTTTTTCCAGAAACGTATCCAAACCGACACGGTAAATGATGGCGTAGCTGATCATCGTGACGACCGGCATTTCAATTTCGCCAGTGACACTTTTCAGCGTCGCAAGGATTGCATCCAGTTTTGTGCCCGCGTTGAGGGCTCGAGTGTAGGAAGCTTGAATCACCGGACCGTCGGCGATCGGGTCACTGTAGGGAATTCCAACTTCGGCCAAGTGACAGCCAGATGCGTCGAGCTGTCGCAACAAGTCGGCAGTGAAATCGAGGTCTGGATCGCCAGCAGTGATGAAAGGCATGAAGGCTTTCTGTTTGCTGGATCGTAATTTTTGGAAAAGTTCGTCGATTCGTGACATGGATGGATTTCGTTTTCGGTATAGAGGAATGAGACATTCTATCCGGCAGCGATTTGAATTCCATGGCGCATTTATCGGTGCGGTGGATTGGCAAACGGCGTATACTGAGGGTGCTCCACGTGCTCCACATATCCTTCGTTTAACGGCAAGCCGTAGGCGACTGCGGAAGTCTGTACTCGCACAGTCGCCTGCGGCTTGCCGTTAAACGAGCATTTCCTTTTGATACTTCAGAGATCAGTATGCTTATAGGCCTTACGAAACGAATGCTTTTGGAAACCGATAAACGGCTTCTTTGGAAGCTTGTTTGGAATATGGGCATCAAGGGCATTCGCAGCGTTCAGCGACACAAGAAGCGGTTGAAGAAGGGCCAGTTCTTCCCGCCGTATTTGTATATCTCGATCATCAACAGCTGCAATCTTCGCTGTCAGGGCTGTTGGGTCGACGTAAGTGCCAAGCAACAGAAGATCGATGTGCCGGCAATGAACCGGATGATCAACACTGCCAAGAAAATGGGGAACTCGTTTTTCGGATTGCTGGGCGGCGAGCCGTTCATGCACAAGGAATTGTTCGACGTTTTGGAAGCTCATCCGGACGCGTATTTTCAGGTTTTCACCAACGGTCACTTCATCACTGACGAAGTCGCCAAACGTCTTCGCAAATGCGGAAACGTTACCGCGCTGATCAGCGTCGAAGGTACCGAAATCGTCAGCGACACTCGCCGTGGAAAAGAAGGCGTTCTTTCGGCGACGATGGAGGGTTTGCAAAACTGTTTGAACAACAAAGTGATGACAGGAGTTTGCACGAGCCTTTGTCAGACGAACTTCGATGAGCTGCTATCTGAAAAGTGGGTTGATCGCTTGATCGACATGGGTGTGCTTTACACTTGGTTCCATATTTATCGTCCTGTTGGTCCGGATTCGAATCCTGATTTGGCGCTAACTCCACAGCAACAACGGAAGGCTCGTCAATTTGTCGTCGACATGCGTTGCACGAAACCGATCATCTTTATTGACGCTTACTACGACGCGGACGGGCATGCTTTGTGTCCCGCAGCAACGGGCTTCACGCACCACATCAATCCTTGGGGCGACGTTGAGCCGTGTCCAATCATTCAGTTCGCCAAGGAATCGATCCACGACGAACGTCCGTTGGATCAAGTGTTCAACGAATCGGATTACTTACGCGATTTCCGCAAGACGGCAGCCGAACACACTCGTGGTTGCATCGTGCTTGAGCGACCTGACTTGATCGAGGCCTTGGCCGATCGACATGATGCGAAAGATTCGACGGCACGGAAGAAGGCACTCGAAGAGTTGCGTGCCGCGTCAGCGCATTCGTCGCAGTACGCTCCGGCGATGGAGCCGATTCCCGAAAAAAGTTGGGCGTATCGATTGGCGAAAAAGTTCGCGTACCACGACTACGGCGTGTACGACGAGCATTTCAACGAAGAGAACTGGATTGATCCTGATGACAATCCTCGCGAGCCAGAGTCGGAGTTGGTGCAGTTGGGGTAAGCGCGCTGCTTCGCCTGATTCGGGCCAAGGGTCCGCGGTTTGCCTAGCCTGGGCCAACGGCCCAGGAACCAGATCGCCAAATTGAATTTAAGGCCAAGGGCCCGACATTTGTTCTTAATCCCAGACGTATTGCTCATCAATTTCCATCTCATGTTTCTCGCACAATAATCGAAGTTCATCTTGAAACGACCGTTGCTTGTGATGTAATTCCTGATTTCGAATGTACTCGTCAACGGTGTCAACAAGTGAATGACTCACGGAGAAGGCGGCGTATCCTGCTTGCCACGCAAATGCGGACGAACATTTCGAATGGGACTTAGCCCACTTTGATGTTGCAGTTTTGACTTTCTCTACGACCTTGGCAATCGATGATGTTCGCGATAATCCAATCAAAAGATGGACATGATCGACATGTCCGCCGACCGATACACTAACGCATTGTTGTTCGGTGACGTGGAACGACAGCATCTTGAACATTTCTGATCTGAAGTTCTTGTCTTGAAAGAATGGTCGCCGTTCTTTTGTAGAGAAGATGATGTGTAGCCAAACTTGGGCGAGCGATTGAGGCATTGGATCGTCTTGTGTAAAAGTGACAATTGGCGGGCCTTTGGCCCTGGTCTTCAAGATTGTGAACGTTTCCTAGGCCGATGGCCCAGGCTAGGTAAACGATGGGCCTTTGGCCCTAAAATGTTTGCAATTCTTGTGTAGCACGCGATTCAAGATGTTAGAGGTAACCGCCGTTTTATCGTTTCTTCTGGCATGCCTTGCAATAGAACGTCGATCGCTGAGCCTGCACGATCCGCAGAATGTTTCCCTTGCCGCATGAGGGGCACTTCTCCCCTGCTCGATCGTAAACGCGGTGCTCGTTTTGGTAGCTGCCTTCGCCGTTGATTGCATTGCGATAGGTGCCGTCGGATAGCGTTGAACCCTCAAGCTCAATCGCGGTCTCCAAAACTTCGATGTTGTATTGAAAGATGCGATCCCATTGCTTTGTAGAAAGCCGATCGCAACGAGCTTGCGGATGCACATGCGCCAAATGCAAAATCTCAGAAGCGTAAATGTTGCCGATGCCTGCGACGCGAGACTGTTCCAGCAATGCGACTTTGATTTCGCGGCGAGACTTGTTGAAACGGCCTGGGAAATCCGCGCGGGATATCTCCAACGCGTCCGGACCCAGCGAACCATCGTTGAGCTTGGCTTGATATTGCTTCTCCGAAAGCAGCGCGATTTGGCCCAAGCCCCTCCGATCCCAGAACAGGAGTTCCTTGTGTTTGCATTTTCGCAATCGCAATCGAAATCTCAAGTGTTCCATCGTTGGCGGTTCGGTTAACAAAACCAGCCCCGTCATTCGGGGCTCCATGATGATTCGGTCGCCGGACTCCATCCGAATGACGACGCGTTTTCCCAAACGGTCAACCGAGGCGATTCTTACGCCTGCAACCCGTTTATTGAGGTGGTCGATTCGCGGTTTAATCACAATCGGCCGTTTCGCACACGGAGTTCGCTCGGCAGCGACGATGGTTGCTCCGGCGATGCCTGCGACGCCCCGTCGCATGGTTTCTACTTCAGGAAGCTCTGGCATGATGAAAATGTAGATTGCGGAATTGCGGACGATTAATGACAATAGACTTTAATCCCAACCCGAAGCGTAAGCGAGGTGCTGCTGGTCCCTCGCTCACGCTTCGGTTTGGGATCCATTAACTCGAACTCATTGCGGTTGCTATGCCCACCTCTTTTCTTGATGCTCCCAGTCCCGACGCCAGTCTCCCTGATGAAAACGGGAGATTCGGCGAATTCGGCGGTCGATACGTTCCTGAAACGCTCGTTCAAGCGCTTGATCAACTGGAAGAAGAATATAACAAAGCCAAAAACGATCCGGAGTTCATGAATGAACTGAAAGTTCTCTGGCGAGATTTCGTTGGCCGGCCTTCCCCGATGTATTTTGCGAAGCGGCTAACCGAGCAGACCGGTGGAGCGCAGATTTGGTTCAAACGTGAAGACGTCAACCATACCGGTGCTCATAAGATCAACAGTACCCTTGGTCATGCGTTGCTGACAAAGCGAATGGGTAAGACCCGAGTCATCGCAGAAACCGGCGCCGGACAGCATGGTGTTGCAACGGCGACGGCTTGTGCTCACTTTGGTTTGCCTTGCATCGTCTACATGGGAGAAGAAGACGTGCGTCGTCAGTCTCCGAACGTGCAGAGTATGCGAATGATGGGCGCTGAAATTCGTCCGGTGACAACGGGCTCTCGTACACTACGCGATGCCGTCAACGAGGCGATGCGTGACTGGATGGGAAGCGTCGAAAACACGCACTACATCTTGGGAAGTGTTGTTGGTCCGCATCCGTTCCCGGTCATCGTGCGAGACTTCCAATCAATCATCGGTGAAGAGACGATCGATCAGTCAATGGATCGCTTCGGTCGACTTCCTGATGCCGTCGTGGCTTGCGTTGGCGGTGGTAGCAACGCGGCGGGAATGTTCTTTCCTTTCGTGGCACGAACGGATGTTCCGCTAATCGGTGTGGAAGCCGGTGGACGCAATGATCAATCGGGCGAGCACGCTTCGAGTTTGACTTTTGGAAAGCCCGGAGTGCTGCATGGAAGTTTCAGCTACGTCTTGCAGGACGAAGACGGCCAAACGGATGATGTTCATTCGGCTTCGGCAGGTTTGGACTATCCTGGCGTTGGCCCTGAGCATAGTCACTGGAAGAAAACGGGCCGGGTTGAATATCGAAGTTGTCGCGACGACGAGGCGTTGGCAACGTTTGATTTGATGGCCAAAACCGAAGGCATTCTACCGGCTCTGGAATCTTCTCACGCGATCGCAAAAGGAATCGAAGTTGCGAAAGAACGTGGCAAGGACGAGATCGTTGTCATATGCTTGTCTGGGCGCGGCGACAAAGACGCTGCCGAGATTCAAAGGCTTCGAGGAAACTAAAACCGATTTTCGCGGTTCACTAAACTTTTTGATCACTAACCAGCGAGACCTAAGATGATTCGAGTTCCACAGTTCCTGTTTGCAATGCTGATTCTGGTTTCGCTGTTTTCATCAATCGTGTCCGCTCAGGACAATTTGATCGGAAGCTGGAACGTAACGGCGGAAACCCCAGAAGGCGACAACGATTCCGTTTGGACGTTCACGGGTTCCGACGGAGAGATCTCTGGCAGTTCCGTTAGTGGCGAAACCGGTGAAACGTCGTCTTTCAAGGATGTGAAGCTGGATGGAGACAGCGTTTCGTTCGCCATTGATATCGAAGCGCAGGGGATTGAGTTGATGCTTGTCATTGAAGCAAAACTTTCCGATGCAAGTCTTGAAGGTGAGTGGAATGCTCTCGATTTGGATGGTAACAACCTCGCCAGCGGGACGCTTGCTGGCGACAAGGTCAAGCAGCAGCAGAAGAAGCAAGTGATGAAGAAGGACCTGTTCGCTGGCCAATGGGATTCAGTGGCCGTTCTTCCTGACGGCAACAAATCTGAGTCCTTGTTTTCGTTGACACGCGAGGACGGAAAGCTGACGGGCTTCCTCGATGGCGACAACGGAAAAACGGACTTCACGAGCGTCGAAGTTAGCGGAAAGACGATTCTTTTCGCGTTCACTTTGGAAGTTCAAGGCGTAGAACGCGACTTGGAAATCGAAGCGGAATTGCAAGACGACGGTTCACTTTCGGGTGAATGGATCGTGATGCAGGACGGCGCCGAAGCAGCAACCGGCGACTGGTCAGCAACTCGTAAGGTTACGACTGAAATTCTTTTTGATGGAAAGTCGCTTGATAACTTTCGCGGCTACAAGCAAGAGAAGATCGGCGAAGGCTGGAAAGTTGTTGATGGCATCCTCGTATTCGAAGGTTCTGGTGGAGATATTATCACGAAGAAAGAATACGAAAACTTCGAACTGAGTTTCGAATGGATGATTTCCGAAGGCGGAAACAGCGGCGTCATGTATCGTGTGAAGCTTGGTGACAACGCACCTTACATGACGGGCGTCGAGTATCAAATCCTCGACAATGATAAACATGCCGATGGCAAGAACCGCACCACCAGCGCCGGGGCGCTTTATGCGTTGTATGCTCCTGGCGATGAAAAGCCGAAAGCAGTCGGGCAGTGGAATACTTCGAAGATCGTTGCCAACGGCGACAAAGTTGAGCATTGGCTAAACGGCGTCAAAGTGGTTGACGCCGAATTCGGCAGCGACGATTGGAACAAGAAAGTTGCAGCGAGCAAGTTCGCGACTTGGAAGAAATTTGCCAAAAGCAAGAAGGGTCACATTGCGTTTCAGGATCACCACGACAAAGTTTCGTATCGCAATATTACGATCAAGTCGATGGACTAGATTCGATTTCACCTTCCCATAGGGAGGGTGATGCTTTATCGACTTCTTCGCATCAAAACCAAACCGCCGATGATCAACGCTCCGCCCCAGATCTGAAACATCAGTGGTGTCTCTCCGATCATCCACCACGCGCTAACAACAGCAACCAGTGGAATGACGTTTTGATAAATCGACGCGTGTGGTGCACCTAGCTTTTGCACGCCGTAATTCCACATCGCGTAGGCGACGCCGGTCGAAAAGACTCCTGAAAACAGTATCGCGCCGATTGTTAGCGGTTCGAAGGAGCGAATGAAGTCACTTTGCAGATTTGGTGTTGCCAATAGCCAATGCAGTGGCAACGTTACGATGATCGAAAAGAACGCCAGTCGAATCGCCGAGATATGATTCAGTAGTGGCTTGCTAACGACAGACGAAGTCGCCCAGGCCAAAGCCGCTCCTAGGACGATCAGGTTGCCGGCCAAGTTTACTCCCGAAGCGCCGAACTCACCCTTCTGTGAGATGACCAGCATCGTTCCAACCAGCGTCACCGTCAGCCCCAGCCACGCTGCTCGCGATAGTCGCTCATTTGTCGTCAGCACCGCCAGTCCAGCGGTCCACATCGGACACGAAGACATGATCAACGCCGTGTTGCCGGCCGTCGTTCGGAAAATGCCAGTCAGAAACGTGATCTGATAAACGGCTCCCGACAGGAATCCGAAACCAATCACCCACCAAACGAGATGTCGATGGCTTATGGTCCCCGGGGCTTTGGGTTTGTCGCGATTCCTTCGGTTCTCGAGCAACAAGCAACCGTACAGAGCAACAGCAGAAACCGTCAGGCGAAGTGCATTGAAGACGAACGGATCGATCTGTGTGATTCCGTACTTCATCACCGGCGCGTTGATTCCCCACAGCACCGCGACGGAGAAAAGGTTGAAATCAGCCCAGAATCGAGACGAGGAATTTTGAGCAGTTTTGTTCACGTGAGTCCGTTGGATGTTTTGGGATCGCAGATGCTAACACGATCTGGCGAAACGACAGGTGCTTTTTTCCAAGAGAGTCTGCGATGTTGTGGCTGCGGCGTCTCGCCGCAGTGGGCCGGAAATTTACTGCGGCGAGAC
>CALLUY010000052.1 GCA_938010615.1 uncultured Pirellulaceae bacterium
CAAGCAATGCCAGTTCGTTCCCGCAGCACTAGCGTGTGTGTTGATTGTTTCTGCCGTCTTGAAGCTTTTTCAACTGCTTACGGATCCATTCGCGGATCTCCACACGGGCCTTGCGGTTCCGCACATTTGGCTCGTGTTGCTCCTGCTGAAATAGGTGACCTGAAAAGAATCCAAAAAATTAGCTTTTCAAGCAATGCCAGTTCGTTCCCGCGGCACTAGTCCTTCAACCCGGCAAACGTTTTTCGAACGCCACTGCTGCGCCTATTCGACTTTGGGCCAATTCCCCGATGGAACAAAGTGAGATGTTTTCGAAGCATCATTGAATGTGACCAGCCCCATCCATGAACATACGCAGTAGAGGGCTCCGAAACACGCGAACCCCGAAATGTACGTGAAGTAGCCGTAGGCTAAAAGTTCGAGTCGCGTTTCAAAAGACCTCGTGAATGCAAACACAATGAATGGGCACCAAACCAAGCCAGCAGAAATGATCGCCAGAACCAATTCGCAAGTGCCAAACTTGAACTTGCTGCGGTAGCCGAAAGGTAGCATGCTGAGACCGGCAAGTATGCTTGAAGGAATGAATCCTCCAATCAATGCCAAAAAACCCAATCCGTGGTCAGCTGGAATCAAGGACGACTGAAACGTGTAGAGGTTGATGATCGAAACGATGAGCAAGACGACAAAGACCACCAACAGCACCATTGGAATAATCAAAGGAGGCGAGGTCGTTGCGAAGACGAAGTAGCCGATGTTTCTGCCAAGCCGACTTCGACTTTCAAGTTCATCGTCGGAGCGTTCGAATTTATCTGTCGCCAGCGTAGCGTATGCCACCCTCTCTTTCTTGGGTTGAGCTTTTCTTTCGGCTGCATGCGATTCAAGCAAGTCACGCAATTCTTTTCGCCGATTGTTTCCCGATGTCTTTTGCTTTCTTCGGGAGCTGAAAAATGACACCATCAACCTTGCAACGTACAGCGTCAAAAACACCGAAACGCCAATCGCAACCAACATCAGGACTCCAAAAGTCCCAAAAAAGAAGTTCTCATTCATCGAGCCAGAGCTCCTTTCGCTGAATTAATTCGGCATACAGTAGAACATTTCGTTTTAACCAACGCGAGTCAGTCCTGTGTCGACGGTTTTCCATCGACTACAATTGGGATTCGCAAAGCTCGAACCAAAGTTCAATTCTTGACTGACGAATCAAAAACCCCGCCGTCCCTGTCGCGATACAGCCGCCAAATTCGCTTCCCGGAAATTGGAGTCGACGGACAGCACCGTCTATCGCAATCAAAAGCGCTGCTTGTCGGTTGCGGTGCGCTGGGGTCAATGATCGCGACAACGCTCTGCCGTGCCGGTGTTGGATCGTTGCGAATCGTGGACCGAGACTTTTTAGAGGTCAGCAATCTACAACGCCAATTCCTGTTCAGCGAAAGAGATGTTGAATCCGGTTTGCCGAAAGCCATCGCAGCACGAAAACGACTGAACGAAATCAACCACAGCGTCAACGTCGAAGCTTTCGTTGAAGACGTCGATTCGCAGAACATTCAACGTTTGACCGATGGCGTCGATGTGATCGTTGACGGAACGGACAACTTCGAAACGCGATTCCTGATCAACGATGTCGCCATCAGCGAAAACATTCCGTGGATTTACGGTGGCTGTCTTGGAGCAGACGGACAAACCATGACAATCGTCCCCGGGAAGTCCGCGTGCCTGAATTGCTTGATGCTCGACGGACCCCCACCACCCGGAACGTCGGATACTTGTGATTCGTTTGGAGTCTTGGGTCCGATCATCGGTACGATCGCATCCATACAATCAATGGAAGCCATCAAAATACTCTCCGGCAACATCGACGCGGTTTCGAAACAACTGACGATCGTCGGCTTGTGGTCAAACCACTTCCGCGCGATGGATGTTTCCGGATTGCGAGACAAAGTCGAATGTCCGACTTGCAAACAGAAAAACTTCCAGTGGCTTTCTGGAGAACGAGGAAGTCAAACGGCCATCATGTGCGGACGTAATGCCGTACAGCTTAGTTTTGCACAACGCGAACCGATCGATCTTGCATCCTTAGCCGATCGTCTTCGACCGTTGGGCGAAGTGGAACAGAATCCGTTTTTGGTGCGATTCCACATTGATGACTTTTCGATCACGGCATTCTCTGACGGACGAGCAATCGTTTCGGGAACTGAAGAGATCGCGATCGCGAAGAAGTTGTACGCTCAGTATCTGGGAAGCTAAATTTAGGCTCGGCTCAACATCGTTTTGTTTAACGGCAATACCGTTCAATGAAGGTGATTCAGTAGGGTCGTTGCAGTTGAGGAGGTGGCATAAGCCTCTGGCTTGTGGACATGCAGATCACAGGCCAGAGGCCTATGCCACCGAGACTTTGGCTTCATTGAACGGCATTGTATTTAACGGCAATACCGTTCAATGAAGGTGATTCAGTTGGGTCGTTGCAGTTGATGAGGTGGCATAAACCTCTGGCTTGTGGACATGCAGATCACAGGCCAGAGGCCTATGCCACCGAGACTTTGGCTTCATTGAACGGTATTGTGTTGAACGGCAAGCCGAAGGCGACTGCGACTGCATCCATTCATACATAACACACGCCGCAAACCGAACATTGCAACGGCTGGAAGCCGTCACTACAAACGCAGTCGCCTCCGGCTTGCCGTTAAACAACTTCTTGGCATTTGAATCTACACTGGGCTACAATCAGCATAGAGAAAATCTGTCAACGACCAAAAATGCCATGAACGAAACCCAAACAAGCGCGGACGCCAACAACAAAGTCGTCAAACGATTTGGGGGTCGGCATCTAATCTTTCGCACCAACGTCGGCAAGAAATCTATCTTGCCAAAACCATACGCGTTGGTCTCCAGCTTCAGTGGCCCCGACTGGTTTTTCTATGGCGTCGGACAAGTGTTCCTGACCCACGAAGAACTCTGTGAGTTTGAATTGTGGAACGCCCGAGTACCGCGTTCGGCAAAATCGCGAGCGAACCTTTCGAAGCTACTGATGGCCCTCGAGCCTGAATTGAATTCGTTCATCAAGCACTGCAATGAACACGGAATCGAAGGCACGATCGTTGTCGAAGAAAACGTCATTGAATTCCATTGGACTTTTGGCCAAGAACTGGAACAGGAAAAGCTCAAGGACGAACACAAATCGCCGTTGGATAAAAAGTTTGATGACTTGGTTGCAGCTTACGTGATTCAAAAGCAGCACTTGTTCGACTAAGCAATTGTTCCACTGCACAGGAATTGAGTCATGAAAATTCGTTGCGAATGCGGCGCAATCTACAACGTGCCCGAGACGACATGCGGAAAAAACGTTCAATGCAAAAAGTGTGATACAACTTTTGTTTGCCCCACTCCGCCGCCGAAACTCAACCTGAGTTCCTCTGGTCAAAACGTTCCCGGGACGTTCGTGCGATCTCCTTACGCAAAAAGCAATTTGGCCTCGCAACCTGCGACCGCCCAACAACAGCAAGAAGAAGCGATCCTCAAGAAATACATGTCGGAAGAGAAGTCACTGGAAGATCGAATGCGTGAGCGTCGCGAAGGTTCCATCGAAGAAGATCGCGTTTCGAACTCAGTCAGCTTCATCATCGTCGGCGCGTTGTGGCTTGCCGCTGCCATCGGAATCGCATTCGCGTTTTATTGGCTGTCGTCATTCAGTCGAATCCCAATTCTGGGCTGGTTCCTATTCGGGATTGGAGCCCAGTATTGGCTGGCGCCTCTTGTTGGCGCGTTCGGCATCTACAAGATCGTCATCGGCGTGTTGTCCTTGTTCCGTAAGGTCGACATCCAAAGCCAAGAGCAATTGCCGTCCAGTTGGTAGCGTCGCTCGAGCCAATATCGTGCTAGGGCTTGGCCGGCATACGATCAATGAATCGTCGCATGTCTGCTTCAATCCCTTCGGGGTCACCGAACGCTTTGAAAAAGTATTTCATTCGTCGTGACGCCGAAAGCGAAGACGTAAGTTCATTTTTTTGCAACGTCTCGATGTACTGAACGTAACGATGCGGATTGCGTTCCGCCAGATAAAGAGAAAGCGCCCAAGCCACAGCGTAGGCACGTTCGGGTTCGTGCTTAAAAAGTGCGTCACTGACGACCAGTTGCTTTACCGTCCCCTGAACTTCTTTGTTTTCGTAGAGCCTTCTCAAAGAATTCAATCGTTCCCAATTGATACGTGTTTTAAACTCTGGATACTCGAAGTAGTTGTTAATGCCTTTAGCTTCGAACATCGTCGCCAACCCCTCGGTTAGCCAGCGAGGGTTCCTGCCAAGTCGACTGTGGATTCCAGTGTTGGCTGCTGCCTGATGAGTTGCTTCATGGACCATGGTGTCCATCGTGTCAGCTAGATTTTGAGCCGGACTCCGGAATTTGTGCTGCTGTTGATAGGCGATCAGACGATTGCTATGAAATGAGTAATATCCGATCACGTTGGCAGGCATACCATGAGCTTTTGCCATTTGATTGAACTCGTTTCGCGTCCTCAGCACGACCGCAACCATCGGAAACTCCGGTTCATCGATGACGAGGCCACGAGTTTTGAAGTACGCTTGGAAGCGGACATAGAGTCGCTCAAACGGCATGGCCCACTTTTCGTAGTCGCCCTTCGGATGGACCACCAAAAAGTGCCGCGTCACCGATACGGTGTACTTGGACCCAAACTCCTTCTGAAGCTTGACTCGCATCTGCTGAAATGACTTCGGGTAGAAAGTCTCGCCTACCTTTTTGATCGACTTGATTTCATCAGGCTTGAGCACTTCGATACGCCCGTTGCGACGCGTCATCAGCACCCCCGTCGCATCGTGATCGTCGACTCGTCCAGCAAGCCTTTTGCCATCGGTTGTTTTCAACAGATAAGTCTTCTGGTCGCTCAGGTCCATACCTGTGAGCGTAATCTGTCTCGCAGAAGAAGCTTGTTCGACAAACAGGAAGCTTGCCGAAAATGCTGCCAGCAACACAAAGTTTCGGTGAATTTTGAGCATGGTTTGGCGTAGAACGGGTCGGGTTGAGTCAGCTCAAATGTAGGACGTAAATCGCGGCGTCGCCGGGGGATTTTGCTGCTTTATTTACTTTCCAATACGACCGTTACATTCGGCGCGACCAACGATATGGCAATGTCAATTTTTACGGCGGCGAAGTGTCGCACCACCATTCGAGTCCCCTGAACGAATCCTATGACGTGAAAATCAGCCCCTTCGCGCGGTGGATGCCATAATGCATCGTCATCAGCTTATAAATAGTCTAGAATTCTTCGGTTACCTTGGCGCCACTTCGGATCGGCAGCCACGAATACAAACAACAGAGAAGATTGATGGACGACAAAGAGGACAAAAGACACTCCGAAGACGACAACGACCAAAAGGCGAGGATGCCATTCCGGGGCTTCCCGATTTGGTTGCTCGTTTCTCTGCTCATGATGTTCTTCCTCTACACTCTGCTGTTTCCCGGCACGCGGTCGTCGCGGATTTCGTATGACTATTTCGAGAAGCTGATCGAAGGCAAGCAGCTTAACGGCAAGCCCTATTTGGACGGCGCCAATAACGAAATCGGCTGCATGATCGAGTCAGTCGAACTCGGCCCCAGTATCGCGTCAGGTACCTTCAAGTCCAAGCCTTTTCCGGAACCGACACGGAACCTCAAAGGCGAGCTCGTCCAGCCAAAAGAGGGCGAAAAGCTGGAGGAGAACTTCGTCGTCGAAATCGGATCACTTGGTGACGCTTCGCGCCTGAGGCTAGAAAATAAACTTCGCGATGCCGGAATCCCTTTCGAATTCGAACGCCAAACCGAACCGTGGGTCTACCAGCTCATGTTCCTCGGTTTGATGACTCTTGGAATTATCGGCATCATGATGTTCATGATGCGTCGCCAGAGCCAGATGATGGGCGGCGGCGGATTCCTTTCGAACTTCTCCAAAAGCACCGCGAAACAATACGAACCCAACGAAGCGCCCGTCACGTTCAAGGACGTTGCTGGCCTTGAGAGCGTCAAAGCGGATCTTCAGGAAATCGTTGACTTCCTCCGCGACCCGACCAAATTCCAAAAACTTGGTGGCCGCGTCCCCAAAGGGGTTCTGCTCGTCGGACCTCCGGGAACCGGAAAGACCTTGCTCGCACGTGCGGTTGCTGGCGAAGCCAATGTTCCTTACTTCAACGTCAACGGATCTGAGTTCATTCAGATGTTCGTCGGTGTCGGAGCAAGTCGCGTTCGCGACCTGTTTGCTCAAGCCAAAGATCAATCTCCTGCGATCATCTTCATTGACGAAATCGATGCCGTTGGACGACAGCGTGGCGCTGGGCTCGGAGGAGGCCACGACGAACGTGAGCAAACGTTGAACCAGATTCTTGGTGAGATGGACGGTTTCGACAAAACGGATTCCGTCATCATCCTTGCCGCAACGAACCGACCAGACATTCTTGATCCGGCCTTGCTGCGTCCTGGTCGCTTTGACCGACACGTCACCGTCAGCCGTCCAACGAAAGCTGGCCGATTGGCGATCTTCAAAGTCCACGTTCGCGAAGTTCCGCTCGCCGAAGATGTTGACCTTGAAGCGATGGCTGAAGCAACTGCCGGAATGACCGGTGCGGACATTCAAAACCTCGTCAATGAAGCTGCTTTGTGGGCCGCCCGAAAAGACAAGAACAAAGTCGAGATGGATGATTTTTATCATGCTCACGACAAAGTCCTCATGGGTGCTGCTCGTGAAGAGGTCCTGACGGATAAAGAAAAAGAACGAACTGCGTACCACGAAGCCGGCCACACGATCGCGGCTTGGTTCCTCGAAGGCGGTAACCCAGTTCATAAAGTAACGATCATTCCGCGAGGCCAGGCACTCGGCGTGACGCAGATGGTTCACAACGAAGATCGCATGAATCTTTCCGAGCAAGAGATCCTTGATCACTTGGTCGTACTGCTGGCCGGACGCGGTGCCGAGTCCATCATTTACGGCGAACTGACGGTCGGAGCGGAGAACGATCTCGAGCGTGCCACATCGATGGCTCGTCGGATGGTGACTCACTGGGGCATGAGCGACAAACTCGGTCCGGTCAGTTATAAGATGTCCGATGAAGATCCGTTCATGGGACGCGAAATCCAGAAACCTCGCTCCTTCAGCGAACACACGATGGAAGTCATCGACGAGGAAGTGCTTCGCATCCTTACCGAAGCTCAATTAGCCGCGAACAAACTGCTAACCGAACGTCGTGAGGAACTCCAAGCGATTACCGATGGTTTGATGAAAAACGAAGAGCTGGACCGCTACGAGATTGCTGACTTGATCGGACAGTCCGTGCATGGCGACCTCGTTCGCCCAAACAACGGCGTGAAAGCACCTTCGACAAACGGATCGGTCGAATCAAAATCCGACGACAAATCGGACACCGAGGATACGGAATCCGAAAAAGAAACCGCTTCGGATCAAGCCTAGGACCATTGCATGTTGTTCGTAGTCACGGCTTTAGCCGGTTTTGCATGCAGGACATGCCCCAAAGCGCTGACGACGAACAAAATGCGGTTCTCGATCCACTTTGGTCTAATTGCGATCGTGGGTTTGTCATTCTTTTTGACGATAACGAACCAAACCGCTTCCGTCGCGTTGGCTCAACAGCAACCGGCTACGCAAAAAAAGAAACGCTGGCTGAAAATTAAGGGTGCAGGCCCAATCCCGCTGATCGTCACGGTTCGCGTCGAAAACGAAGGCAAAGTCTACTACGGCAGGCCGCTTGGTCAGGACAGTGAGAAGTTTGCTTTGCTTCGCTGGGATGGTCGGATCACCGTTTTGCCGCTTCAAAAAAGACTCGAGAGATTTTCACCGGGCTTCGCACCGTACACCATGGACGAGTTGGCGAAGCGTCTTCAAAAGCAATACGGTTCCAACTATCGGACTCAATCGTCGAAACATTTCATGGTCGTGTATCCGCGAACCAATCAAAAGAAATGGGCGGACAAATACGAAGCCGTCTATCGGCAATTCAAAGCCTATCTGGCCAGCGAGAAAATCGACATCGCGGAACCGAAGTTCCCGATGATCGTCGTCGTTCTCGGATCAAGAAACGAGTTTAATCGCTCGCTCGCCGGCGAAGTGATCTTCAAGAAGGACGTCTTTGGATACTATTCGCGGATCAACAATCGAGTGACCACGTTCGTATCCAGCGACCCGCGTCTGGCAAAACGAATTGAGCGACTTTCTGCCGTCACGGTCGTTCATGAGGCAATCCATCAAGTCGCATTCAATACCGGCGTCCACAACCGACTCTGCACCGTTCCACGCTGGACCTCGGAAGGGTTTGCAATGCTTTTCGAATCCCAAGGCTTCCGAAAGAACGAACCGAACAAGCCGGTCTCAGCACGCGTTAACCAACGACGTTTGGCAACACTGAAAAAGATGTTTCAATCCGGACGTGCAACCGGCACATTGGAAACACTGATTCGGAACGATCGCATTTTCGTGACAGACCCTGACCTCGCTTACAGTCTTTCCTGGGGACTAGCTTTCTATCTCGCCGAAAAGCAAAAATCGAAGTACCTTAGTTTTGTGATTCAGGACGCCAACACAAATGAATTCGCAACCTACTCGCCGGATGAGCGAGTGACTTTCTTCATGAAGACGTTTGAAACCGACTTCGACACGCTTGAACGTCGCTTGAAGAAGTTCATCTTGAGCCTGCGGTAGCATACAAGCCCGAAGCGCCATAGGAAATTGCATCGTTTTGGTTCGTCACCGCAAATGCCAACCCGAAGCGTGAGCGAGGTACCGGCTGCACACTTTCAGTCACGAAGTGACGACATGTTTTAGCCATGGACGCAAGTCCATGGTTACGGTTAAAGAATCGTCGCAGAGTGCCGAAGGCACGGCAGGAGCCAAGCTTTGCTCTACCGCAATTTTTCTGTCGTCCTTTCAGGACTGCCGCTCAATGCATCAACCTTTCCATGGACTTGCGTCCATGGCTAATACGTGCCGTGCTTTCAGCACTCGTCACTGCCCCAATTCCTCAACTCTCCAGCACAACGATCGGCCAGCGACAAACGTCAACGATCTCCTCCGCGTCAGTCTTCGTTGGCACAAAGACAACCGCAGCATCCACCGGAACCTTTCTCAAATCAACATCGCCAACGACACGCCATTCTTTTTCGACGGACCAGTCAACTTTGCCGTTTGGATCATTCAGTTGAAAAAAGGGTCGATCGTTTTCATCAGTCGATTCCCAGCCTTGATCGTCACCGTAAGTCACACTGCGACACCCTTGTCCGGCAAGCCAACTTCTATCAATCGCTAACCCAAAGGGCTCAAAATCCCAGCGACTCAAGTGACGGCGAAACACGCGGCGCTCTTTCAATTCCTCAAACGTCACGTCTGAAAAACAAACAACCGGCCGCGGATCGCGAGTCAAAGCACTGCTGGCCAGAATGCGTTCAGTCGCAAGGATCCTTTTTAGTGCTGCGATTTCACGATGATCCTTTCGCGAACAACGAAAGATCAAATCATCAAGATAATCGGACTCCGACTGTTCCGGCCACGGGCCAACGCGACGACGAGTCCAATGGAGCAAATATTTCTCCGAATCAACACCGCTGGAGCAGGAAACATCTCGTTGCAACGCTTCTCTTTCGGGCGTATCCGCATCGCCGAACAAATACCAACCCGCAGCACCACTGGAAAGCAACTCATTGGTCAACTTCTGTTTCGTCAGTGTTGGTTCAACCAAAACCCGTGTCGATTTGCTACCCTTCAATCGCTGCAACACGGCCGTTTGAAGTTTCCCATTACTTCGCATCGACAACACGGTCATCTGCGACGCAAGACTTGCCAACGCAAAATCCAATCCGCGATTCTCAAAATCAAACACAAGGACTCTGTCGACACGATCAGTTGAAAACTGCGCCAACAGCCCATCCAAATCCCCCACATCCGCCGGGGCCATACAAACTTCAACGACAGGAATTCTGAAAAGTTCGCCAATTCGACGGACCATCAAATCGCAGGTCGTCCTTGGACCGGTCAGCAAAACATCACGCTCTGGATCCAACTGAACGGCAAGCTTTAGCAAACCGTCAAAGAACTTCGGGATCTCATCGAGCTTCTGAGGCAGGCGTGAACTGCCAACAAAAACGGTGTCCCTTTCGAGCAATATCGCACTGCTGCCGAATTCAAAAATCGCAAACGTTGACTCAAAATCACCAACGCACTCGCAACCCTGTTCTTCAACAAACGCACCACATTGGCTCAGCAGATCAATGGCTTGCTTCTTGGAAGAATGATTCGAGTCCATGTCATTCACTGGCACGTGTGAAACGATTCGCGATTAGGATATGATATCGAATCAACTCAAACATTGCAGCACACTCAACCCGCGCCCTTCATGTTCAAGCGAACCAATCTGATCTTCCTGACGCTGATTGTGCTGATTGTGATCGCGGGCTATCTGATGGCCGATTACCATCGCGGCCTCCCGCTCGATGCAGTCGCAAACTACGTCGGCCGCGACACATGTGCCAGTTGCCACCAGCAACAAGTTGAACTGTTCACTGGTTCTCATCACGACAAAGCGATGGAAATCGCATCCGAAGAATCAGTGCTGGGGGATTTTGGCGACCAAACCATTGAACACTTTGGCGTAGCAACCCGCCTGTTTCGTGACGGTCAACGATACATGGTCAACACCGAAGGCCCCGACGGCGAAATGCAGGACTTCGAAGTCAAATACACCTTCGGCTTCGAACCTCTGCAGCAATACATGGTCGAACTGGAGAAGGGCCGCGTTCAGGTGCTTCGCGTTTCATGGGACACCGCAGCGAAGAAGTGGTTCTACCTTTCGCCTCCCGACGTGAGTGACAAACTGGATCCGACCGATCCGCTACATTGGACCGGGATCACGCAGAACTGGAACGTTAGCTGCGCCGAATGTCACAGCACCAATTTGAAGAAGAATTTTGACATCGCGTCGGCATCCTGGAATACAACTTGGTCGGAGATCGACGTCAGCTGCGAGGCCTGTCATGGGCCTGCGAGTCTGCACAATGAGATCGCATCGCAGACGAGTCCGTTTTGGGACAAGAATCATGGCAAGGGCCTCGCAAAACTTAAGACGGATCGTAACATCGATCAGATTCAAGCCTGTGCCCCGTGCCATTCGCGGCGAACGGTTATCAATGCAGAATTCAAACCTGGCTGCAATTACGACGACTATCATTCGCTGCAACTTTTGTCTGAACCGCTCTACCATGCCGACGGACAGATCCGCGACGAAGATTATGTTCACGGCTCATTCACACAGAGCAAGATGTTTCACAACGGAATCAAGTGCAGCGACTGCCACGACCCGCATTCGCTGAAGCTAAAGCATTCGGGCAACATGGTGTGCACTTCCTGTCACCAACACCCGTCCGGAAAATACGATTCGGAAGCTCACCATCACCACAAACCGGGAACCGAAGGAGCAATGTGCGTCAATTGCCACATGCCGACGACGACCTACATGTCCGTCGACCATCGGCGCGACCATAGCTTCCGCGTTCCGCGACCGGACTTGAGCACAACGCTTGGCACACCCAATGCCTGTACCCAATGCCATTTGAAGTTGCAGCAGCCAGACCAGTTGCCTTCGCGAAACGAGTTTGCGCAGTACCTCGATTGGGTCAGCGCATCGCAAGATGGAGACACCGAATCGAAAGAGGCGCTCGCTCGAATCGACCAGGAAATGGCAGACGCTTGTGCCAAATGGTATCCGCCAGAATCTTCGCCTCCGAAAACATCTTGGTATCCGGAACTGGCCAACGCACAGTTCAACATTCGCAACGACAAACCCGCGACGGAGCAATTGAAAAAGCTGGCTACGGACGTTGCCAACCCGGCAATCATTCGCGCATCAGCAGCACAACTACTTTCAACGCAAACGGATGAAAGTGCTTGGGACGTGGCCGTAGATTTGCTCAACGACCGTGACACGAAAGTTGTCGTCGCTGCCATCGGCACACTCGAGATTGCTTTTCTGGATATTCAGAACCGTCAAATCTATTCAAACTCCCCCGACGCCGTCGGCAGCGACCTGCGCAAGCTCGTCGGGGCCGTCGCTAAATTATTGCAGCACGAATCGCCACGAGTCCGCATGGAAGCTGCTCGAGCGTTAACTTCTTTGGCGCCTTCGATTCGAGATAGTGCTCTGGCGGGAGATCTATCGCGGGCGTTCGAGACGTCGATTGGGGAATATCAAAAGTCGTTGATGGTCATGTCGGACACCGCCGGTGCTCACATGCAGATCGGTGGCCTTTACGAAAGAATGGGGCAGCTGAACCAAGCCGCTGAAAGCTACCGAACAGCCATTCGGCTTGAGCCACACTTGACGGGACCTCGCTCAAGTCTGGCTGTGATTCTGGAAAACAAAGTCCAGTCCTTGCAGGCGCAGTTTCAAACCAATGGCGGGTCGGAAGCAGCCGCAAAGCAGATCGAAAGTCTCATGTCTCAGATCAGCAAGCTTCGCAAGAAAGATCACGAACTTCTAGGAGTCGACGTTGAACGTGCCAAAGATCTTCCCGGCGTAAGTGCGTTGCATTATCGATACGGCATGTCCAGCTACTTGCAACGCGATTTGGCCAACGCTGAAAAACACCTGAAGATCGCCACCGAAATGGATCCTGAACAACCCGGTTACATGATGGGACTCGCGACTTTCTACATCCAGCAAAAGCAGCTCGCTGAAGCAGAAACGTTCATCGAAAAACTCCTGAAGATCGACCCTAAACATCCGGGCTATCTTGCGCTCAAGCGGCAACTCGATTCGCTCAAACAATAAATAAATCAAAAGGGCCCAAGCACATGGTGCTTGAGCCCTTCATCCGTGCCGCCTCAAAGGCACACTGCGATTGCCTGCAATCACAGGCTGTTCTCATTTGGTTCGAATCTTGAGCGTCGGACGTATCCGCTACTGCTTAATTTTTGAGAGCTAAACGGTCGGCTGTGACGTGTCTGACGCCGCACTTGGCGGAACCGATGATTCATCTCCATCCGTCGTCACGCTCTCACCCTCGTTCGCCTCCGACAGGAACGCACCGTGCAACCTGTCCCAATCCATCACCAACGAACCACCATCCTCAACATGTGACTCGGCCCAATTCATCAGCAACTCGAAACAGGCGTGATCGATGTAGTCAACTTTCTCAAGGCAAACATGCAATTCCGCATCACCAGGAAGCTGATCGAGATACTCGGCCAAAATCGGCAATCGCAGGAACGTCGCCGAACCTCGCAGAATTAACTCGTAACGATGTTTTGCTTCATCTGCAATGAGTTCGACGTCCAAATGGCTGAAGCGATGAAGCAGCTTTCCAGCCGACAATGCGACGCCAATCACGACGCCGATCAACAAGTCAACCGAAACGATAATGATCAGAGTCGTCAAATAGATTGCGGCTTCCGATTTTCCAACTTTCAACAGCCCTTTGAATTGAGCCGGATTGAGCAGTTTCAATCCCGTGTAAACCAGCAGCGCACCAAGGGCCGATTTTGGAATGTACGTTAACAGCTGAGGCAAGAAGCAGACAAACAGCAACAGCCACGCACCGTGAATGATGGTCGACTTTCGAGTTCGAGCCCCTGCGTGAACGTTGGCTGAGCTTCTCACGATCACACCCGTCATCGGAAGAGCGCCAACGAGCCCGCAGAGCAAGTTTCCGACGCCCTGTGACGTGAGTTCTCTGTCGTAGTCTGTTTTGACACCAATATCCCGCGTCATATCATCAACCGCAGAAGCCGTTAGCAACGTCGCCGCACTTCCAACGATAGCGATTACAAACGCGGAAACCCAAATCGACGAATCCGTGATCAAGCCGAACCAAGAAACCGCTGGAAAGGAGACTTCGCTAAACATGTTTTCAGGAACAGAAAGCTGGATGACTTCGAAGCCCGAAACAGTTGCAACCAGCGTCGCCACCAAAATTCCGACAAGTGCTCCCGGGACGAAGCTGATCTTCTTCGGAGCGAATTTGCTCCACGCGACAATGGTTCCGATCGTCACGATGCCGATCAACGCCGCAAGGTGATGGTTCGAGTTTCCTTCTGTGAAACAGGCCATGATGGCGGCAGGGATCGTGGCGAGGTATTGCAAACCACCACGAGCGGGCTTGTCACCCCACATCGCCGTGTGGTCGAGCATGACGTGAAATTGGCTAATCAGAATCAGAGCACCGATTCCCGAAAGCATTCCTTTGATGACCGCTGGCGAGACGGCGCGAAACCATCGTCCCAGTTTCATCCTTCCAGCGACGATCTGCATGATGCCGGCCAAAACAACGGCGCAACCCAAGGCAGCCAACGCAAACGTCATTGCTGACTCTTCAGCATCTGCGACGTCACCGACCTGCGACAGGTACTTTTCACGGTTCGTGAAAATGATGTCGGCCACAATCACAAACAGACTCGCCGCTGGTCCACTGACCTGAAGCGGGGAACCTGCCATGAATCCTACGACCAGACCGCCGATGATACCCGTGATCAACGCTCGAGCCGGATTCACTCCGACAGCAACCGCGATTCCTATACACAGCGGCAACGCGACCAGAAACACGACCACTGATGCCAGCAAGTCATTGGTAAAGTATCGGAACGCGCCTGACGATCCAGCTTCCGTCGAATCACCGGCAGGCGTATTGAGTTCAGAGTCAGCTCGATTCGACATGTATTTTCCTTTGAACAACGACAAGGCAATATGGACCCACTATATTAATACGCCACTTTCACCCTGTAGAAAAAGAAGCAATTTGTGGAATGTACTGTCGATAATATTGACATGTCCGAAAAACTGCCATACGGTTAACCGATGGAATGGCTGAATTACCACCACCTTTTCTACTTCTGGAACGTCGCGAAGGCAGGAACCGTCACCGCAGCAGCGAAAGAACTGCATGTGGCCCGGACGACGGTCACGGCGCAGATTCGTGAACTTGAGAAGTCTTCTGGCGGGAAATTGTTTCAAAAATCAGGCCGATATCTGGAACTGACTGAATTTGGACAGCATGTTTTCCAGTATGCCGAAGAGATTTTTGCGATCGGTCGCGAGCTGACTGACTTCATGAAGACCGGCCAACCGGGCATGGCAAAGAAGTTCGTCGTTGGCATGCCAGACGTCGTTCCAAAACTGGTTGCATTTGAGTTGCTCAAGCCCGCGATTCATCACCCCGAAGGCTTCCACATCGTTTGCTACGAAGGAAAGCTACCTGAATTGATGGCCGACCTCGCATTGCACAAGCTGGATTTGATCATTTCTGATTCTGTCGCCCCTCCAACGGTCGACGTGCGAGCCTACAGTCATCGGCTCGGGCAATGCGGACTTTCGTTCTTGGCGGTTCCCGAATTGGCCAAAAAATATCGACGCAAATTTCCGTGGTCTCTAACGGGAGCTCCGGTTTGCTTGCCGACCGATCACACGGCTGTTAGACGCTCGCTAAATCACTGGATGGATGAAAACGACGTGCATCCGAAAATCGTTGCCGAATTCGAAGACAGTGCGTTGCTAAAAGTTTTTGGGCAGTCCGGCCTGGGCATCGTGCCGATTCCGATGGCAATTGAAAAAGAAGTTAAAGCTCAATACGGAATGCAATTGGTTGGCCGGCTGGAAGATGTGGTCGATCGTTTCTTCGCAATCTCAGTTGAGAAACGAGTTCACCACCCCGCTGTGCTGGCGATCGTCAAACAGGCTCGCAGTAAGATCTTCGAGGACAAGGAATAGGCGTTTCAAACGCAATTCCGATCAACTGAAATTGTCAATCCGCTACAATCGTAGCCTGACAACTTTCCCTGACATCCAAATATCATGTCTCTGATCAAAATCGCTGGCGTCCAGATGGATATCCAACTGGCCAACGCCGCGGCCAACTTGGCCACAATGCAAACCCATTTGCGAACCTCCGTTTCCAACGGAGCACAACTGACGATCTTTCCCGAATGCACGACGACTGGCTATTGCTTCGAAACGTTCGACGAAGCGTTTGGTATTTCGGAACCAGTCGATGGACCTTCCGTTTCCAGCATGGTTAATATTTGTAGCGAACTGAACACGCATTCGATTTTTGGCTTTCTGGAAAAAGAAGACAAACGGATCTTCAACAGCGTTGTTTGCGTTGGCCCAAATGGTGTCATTTCAAAGTACCGAAAAGTTCATCTGCCGACACTCGGCGTTGACAATTTTACAACTCAGGGCGACAACGCTTTTGAGGTTTTCGATTTGAAAATCGAAGGGCACGATCAGCCGCTGCGAGTTGGAATGAACATTTGCTACGACTGTTCGTTTCCGGAATCGGCTCGCGTCCTGACACTGCTGGGTGCCGACTTGATTGCACTGCCAACGAATTGGCCTCCAGGATCGGGACTTGTTGCTGATCTGATTCCAAACACCCGAGCTTTGGAAAACAACGTTTACTTTGCTGCCGTCAATCGAATCGGCACCGAACGTGGATTCGACTTTATTGGCAAGAGCAAGATCTGCGATCCGCTGGGTCGCGAGCTTGATTTCGCGAACCATTGTGACGAAGCAATTGTCTATGGAGGGATCGATGTCGCGTTTGCCAGGCGGAAGCACCTTGTGGCAGTTCCCGGCAAACACGAGGTTCACCGGATTGAGGACCGGCGTCCAGACACCTACGGTGAAATAGTCGACGGGAATTAGCCTTTGAAAGGCTGTCCCAAAACGCGACTTGACCGCGCAAGGGAACACCTACTAAGATACCGATCCAATTCGAAGCGGACGTGGCGGAATTGGCAGACGCGCTAGACTAAGGATCTAGTGGGATATTACTTCCCGTGGAGGTTCAAGTCCTCTCGTCCGCACTGTGCAAAGGGTTTCTATCGATTTCGATAGGAACCCTTTTTTCGTTTAACACGCCAACAGACGTTCGATCGAACCGAGCAAATTCGAGATTCGGTGATCGATCGAATGATCGCTGGTCACCAGCTGCTCGACAGTAGGATCGCATACTGCCAGTTGTAGCGGTCGCAACGGTTCACACATGCTCGTTCCCGAAAAAACACCCCCTCATTTTCGCCGTACAGCAAATTGCAAAGTACGTTTCTCCAACTATCGAAAATGGACCAAAAGGCAATTCACGTGAATACTGATCTCCCAAACCAAATGTTCGAAAACGTTGTAACGGCAATCGCGGTCGAGAAGGCAACGTTTCAAGACCGAACGCGTAAGATTCTTGCAGTTTCCGACGCAGCGAGTGAACTCGAAAAGTTGCTGCCGGAATCGGACTATGCGAAAACCGAAAAAGTTGGCGAAAGAATCATCCGCGAATTCAATGAAGCTGGCGGTTTCGATTCCACTTCCGTTCCACCTGCTGAAGGCGGAGATTTCTGGTACGTCGTCGAAGAGATTGACGAAGAATTGGACCACGTATACAAGTTCGGCATCACAAGCCAAAGCATGGAAGATCTGTTCAGTGATCTGAAGACGGATAAGATGCGAGGCGTAATCGTTTGGCAATTGCCAAACGATCCAGCACGCAATGGTGCACAAGGCCCCTTCGACAACCTTCTAAACGCGATTGCACAGTTCGCAAATGTGAGTGCAACAGGCGGAACCGATCAATACCATCTCGCAACCATTGATCGATTGTGGCAACTGGTCGCAGCTATCGATGGCTCAATCCTTGCATGGGGCGGGTCGCGTTTCACAAAACAGGATGTATCGGAGTAGTTCGAGGCCTCTCGTCCGCACAAACAAAAGGGACTCATGCGAATCTGCATGAGTCCCTTTTTCGTTTAAACATCGCAACGGAAGATCGCTGGTCAGCCGTTGCTTGACTTTGCGCTGACTTTGCGCTGACTTTTCGATCGCGGACTTGTTCCGTTGTGAGAGAAGCGTTGTTTCGGTATAGCTAACGTTCGCCTCTTCATTCCAAAAACAAGGCTTTTGATGCCAAGCAGAACTCCAGCTAACTTTGCCGCAGTCATTGCAGCTGGTTTCGCTTGCCTATTTTTCGCGGACGCTAGCGTTGCGAGTTGGCTACCCATTCCGCAAGAATCAAAGGTTGTTGAAACACTTCCATCGGGTCGCCCCAAGGGCATTCCGATCGGATTGGAATCCGAATGGATCGTTGATTCGGAAGTCGGACTGTCGACTCAGGCAGCGACCGTAAAACTTCCGCTGCTACGCGTGTTTGGTTCGCCACCTCCAATCGTGAATTTCGGATTCGCCTATACGGACCTGTCGGCACCTGAGTCGCTCAATTTGCCCAACGATCTCTACGAGTACTCCACTGGTTTGTCGTTAGTCAAACGTTTGAATGAGCGCTGGACAGTCCGAACGATTTTGGGAATCGACTTCGCCACCGATAACGAGAACCGTTCGAGCGACTCGTGGCGATTCACTGGAGGAGCTTTCGCGATCTACAAGAGGAGCCCAGAATTCAGCTGGACGTTCGGAGCAATCGCTCTGGGCAGAAGTGACTTGCCTGTTGTCCCCGCCATCGGTGCGGTCTGGCTCCCGCAACCCGGGACGCGAGTCGACTTGATTCTGCCAAATCCAAAAGTCAACTTTCTGTTAGCTGATGATGGCCAGCGGCAACATTGGGCCTATTTAGGTTGCGGACTCAACGGCAACACTTGGGGTTATGAACGGCCGGGCTATGGCGATGACGCG
The DNA here is from genome assembly GCA_938010615.1 of uncultured Pirellulaceae bacterium. GTDB lineage: Bacteria > Planctomycetota > Planctomycetia > Pirellulales > Pirellulaceae > Mariniblastus. The sequence continues at coordinate 18,648 of CALLUY010000052.1, forward strand.
CTGACGTACAGCGATGTGCGAGCAGTCGTTGGCTGGGAGTCGCGTCCGTCGGCACCGGCCAATGCGCCTTATGTGTTAGGGCGAAAATTTAGCATCGAAGCAGGATACGCTTTTTCACGCAATCTCGAATTCGAAGATGAGCTGGTCGAAGTTTCGCTTGACGACGCGTTCACGATTCGTTTGTCGACTCGCTATTAGATTCACTCGCTTGCGAGTTTTGAAGTTGCACACATTTTTATTCCGAAGGAATTTCAGCTATTAGCCGGAGGTCGAGCGTAGCGACCACCTCCGGAATCCCAAGGAATTTACGATTCGATCCTGAAGGGATCGCAGCAACCGTCCGCTGTGATCCCTTCGGGATCATGTTTGCTTTCGACCGAATCCGGTGATGGCGTTGCGCTTATCACCGGCTAATGGCTTGAATCCCTCCGGGATTGGCTCGAAAACGTGCAACTTCAAAACTTACGCGTCGAGGCTGTGAATTTTTACATTCTGTGTTTGCAGTACCGCCTTTAGGCGGAATCGAGCGTGGGCGAACGTGGCGTGATGTCCGACATGCCCACCATCAGCGCTTTGGGATCCGAGTGGAGACTTTGTACGTGAGCTTGGCAATCCAATCCAACACATACGGCGACAACAACTAAACCGAATCGAAAACAAACCGAATCGAAAACGACCATTCATTTCGGATTTACCAGCTCAAAACTTTTAATATCGAAAATGTCGAATCTGCTCACCGCGTTCGCCGATGTCGGTCATCGCCTCGATACCAATCTCAAGATGCAGATCCACCCACTTGGAAGTAACCTCTGCGTCCGAAGCTTCCGTTTTGACTCCTTCGGGAGTCGTAGGAACATCGGACACCAACAACAAAGCTCCGCGAGAAATTGAATTGTAATGACCAACAATGAACAAGGTTGCCGTTTCCATGTCGATTCCAATACAAGTCAGCTTATCCAGCTTGGCCCGAAATTCGTCATCGTGCTCCCATAGCCGCCGATTGGTCGTGTAGATGACTCCTGTGCGATATTCCAGATCGCGTTCAACCAAACAATCGGAAACGAATTTGTGTAGCTTGAACGAGGGCAGGGCGGGAACTTCGGCTGAAAAATAGTCGTGACTGGTTCCTTCACCGCGAATCGCCGCGATCGGCAAAATGAAGTTTCCGATTTCGGTAGAATCTTTTAGTCCGCCGCATTTCCCGAGAAACAGGACAGCTTCAGGCATCTTCGCCATCAGAATGTCCATGATCGTCGCCGCGTTGGCCGACCCGATCCCGAAGTTCACGATCGTCAAACCGTCGCCATTGGACGCGGCCTGCATCGGTTTGCCTTCGCCATAGACTTTGCAGCCAAACTTTTTCGCAAACTGTTCGACATAGTAATCGAAGTTGGTCAGCAAAATATAGTCACCAAACATTTCAATCGGCATACCGGTGTACCGAGGCAACCAGCTCTTGGCGATTGCAAGACGATCGATTTTTTCGGATGCTGATGTGTCCGGCATTTTCATTCCTGGTTACGATTGGTTTCGCCAACAACTATAACTAATCTTGTTTGTTCGTTGCGAACAAACGGTGACAATCCGGCTCAAACAGTCGGATACCAAACCTCACGCGACGGGCATTAATGCTGGATAATCAAAATTTTATCGAACATGTATTCGTGATCATTCCGATGCTCAATGAGCAGGAGTCGATTGGACTGGTTTTGGACGATCTCCCGCCGGTTGCCGAAGTCATCGTCGTTGACAACGGATCAACCGATTCGGGAGCAGAAATTGCTGCTTCAAAAGGTGCTACCGTCCTTCATGAACCGCAAAGAGGATACGGAAAAGCGTGCCTTACCGGCATCGAACATGTCGCAAAAAATGTCACCGATCCCGATCACGCAATCGTCGTGTTCATCGACGGCGACTACAGCGACCATCCGGATGAACTGCCGATGCTGGTTAAAAAGATTGCCGACGAAGAATACGATTTTGTGATTGGGTCGCGAGCGACCGGAAATCGAGAAAAAGGAGCGATGCACTTTCAGGCGTTGTTTGGCAATTGGTTGGCGTGCTCGTTGATGCGACTGTTTTGGGGTGCGAAGTTCACCGACCTTGGTCCTTTTCGCGCGATCAAGTTTCAGTCCTTGATGGACCTTGAAATGCAGGACGAAAACTTCGGCTGGACGATCGAGATGCAGATTAAAGCCGTCCAAAACAGTTTGAAGATCACAGAAATCCCTGTGTCCTACCGGCGCCGAGTCGGCGTCAGCAAAATCAGCGGAACGGTTTCAGGGACAATTCGCGCCGGATACAAAATCCTGTGGACAATTTTTCGATATCGATTCATGCCCTAACCATTTTTTTGTAACATGGCCCAACGAAAGGCGAATCAAATTGGGTTTTTCATTTTCATACAGAACTCCCTACCAACTGACTTGCGGGAGATACATCAAGCATTTCCCCGACCACACCATTCTTTCATGGTTCCAAGAAAACTGGCGGTGCTGGGAGGCATTCCAAGATGAAGTGTCGGTCCAATTGCTTGGCATTGATGCTTATGGTTTTGCTTCTGTGTTTGAAAGGATAATTGAGCACAATATTCCGCTGCCCAAGAATAACAAAGAACTAAAATTGGTTCTGGATAAGCATGTTTACGCTGAAGGCGGGCATCTGTTTAAACCACAGTTGTTCGAAGTCTTCACTGACGACGACGAATTGGATTTGCAATACTATTTTGTTGACGATCGATTCGCTGAAAAATACGCCGACCGCTGTCGGTTCTTGCTCCACGATGGATCGCTGCCAACCAAAGTTAATCCGGCATTGAAAAACGCGGCAACGGCAACGCAAAATTCAGACGCTTGCACTTGGTTGTATGTCTTTGGGCCAATCCAGAGTGCGGATTCGCAAACGTGGGATCGTGTCATCTGTCCCGGCGTTCGGCTCAAACACTCGGCTGCTGTAATTGAAGCCTACGAACAGCTTCATTATCAAGAGGCCGAAGGCTACTTCGAGGAGTTGCAGGCAATCGGAGATCAAGATCTGCCTTGGTCTAAACTTTTTGCCAAATTACTGAAGAGCAAGGAACCGCTCATTGGCGACAACGATTCAAAGCTAATTTGCAAACCGCACATTTGCCAGCTGCACCACCACGTCAGAACAAACACTTGGCATGATGGTCGGCTTATTAAACGATTCAACCAAATCGTCGTCTTCGATGACATTTGGGCAGCGACCTATCCGGAGCTGGCAGCTTCGATCAGCCACTATTCACGTTCGATAAGCCTGACTAGAAAAGATCAAACGTAGTGCCGCAACTTGCGATCACCGCATCGACCGTTGAGCGTCTTGGCCAGACAAACTTTCCTCTCGCGGCTTTGAACTCAAGTCTCTTCACTGATTGCGCCAACTTGGATTCAACCTCAACGCAATCTTGTGGCAGCGGAACTAACCCGGATGTTAAGCTACAGCAAACCACTAATCACCGAAACAGGTACCAAGATCTCTGGCTGTCGCAATCGTGTCACAATCCAACGGAACGACTTTCGTTCGCCGCGTGCACTCCTCAAGCGGAACGTAGCTGACGGTCGGCGGATCGAGAGCAACCATCACGCTTTTTTGACCTTCAGCCAAAGCACGGACCGCGGCAGCACCGAAGCGGAACGAGAGCAATCGATCGCGAGAAGTCGGTGCTCCACCGCGTAGCAAGTGCCCCAACACAACCGTCCGAACTTCATTTTCAACCAGAGGTCGCAATCCTTCGGCGACATAGTCTCCAATGCCACCGAGCTTCTTGACTCCGCCGGCATCATGATACATCTCGGCGCCGCCAACAGGCATCGCGCCTTCAGCAACGGAGACGATCGTGAAATTCCGCCTACGCGAATTTCGTTGTTTGACTTTCTCCGCGACCTTCCGCAAGTCGAAAGGGATCTCGGGGATCAGGATCACATCTGCCGATCCAGCCAATCCTGCCTCCAGTGCAATCCATCCTGCGTGGCGCCCCATCATCTCGACGATCATCACTCGTCGATGACTCGAAGCTGTCGAATGCAATCGACCAATCGCATCGGTTGCATACGAAACGGCCGTGTCGAAGCCAAACGTCGCGACGGTTCCTTCCAAATCGTTATCAATTGTTTTCGGAACACCGACTACCGTGATCCCAAGCTTGGCGACTTGGTTTGCGATCCCCATCGAACCATCGCCGCCGATCGCAACAAGTGCGTCGATCTTCTTGTCCCTAAAACCATCAATCAGTCGCGATGAGATATCTTCTTTTTCCACAGAGCCATCCGGCCGGTCGACTTCATAGGAAAATGGGTTGCCGCGGTTGGTCGTTCCAAGAATTGTGCCGCCGGTGTGAGCGATGCCTCGGACGACGTCTGGGGTCAGCTCAAAAGTCCCGCCTTCTGGAAAATCTTCAGGATGCAAAATTCCGTCGAAGCCACTTTTGATTCCAACACAATCCCAGCCGCGCTTCGTCGCCGCCAACACGACCGCTCGGATGACGGCATTGAGGCCAGGTGCGTCTCCGCCGCCAGTTGTGATTGCGATTCGTTTAATGTTGCTCATTTGCGTTCCGTCTTGCTCAAATCTGAAGCCAACATGTTTACCGAAACGGGCTTTCAGGGATAGAGCGGAACTCCACAATGCAGACACTCGCCGGCCGGTGCAGTAGCAAAGACTCAAAAGACAGATAAACTACGGAAATGTCAAACTCCCCCAAACACTTCGGCGATCGATTGACCGCCGCGATTAAATCAAAGCGAACTCCGTTGGTTGTGGGTCTCGATCCTCGATGGAACAACTTGCCGGATGAAATCAAAAGTAACGCAAAACAAGCAGAAGCTTTCGAAACGTTTTGCAAAGCCATCATCGATGTCGTGGCTGACAAAGTTCCCGCCGTCAAACCGCAGTCGGCCTTCTTTGAACAGCTTGGACCGGCTGGAGTTGTTGCACTCGGAAACGTGACCCAATACGCGCATGCAAAAGGGTTGCTCACGATCATGGACGCCAAGCGAGGCGACATCGGCTCGACGGCGACGGCCTATGCGAAGGCTTATCTTGATCGCAGTGATGACGGACCGTGGCGTTGTGATTCACTAACAGTTAATCCATACCTTGGCGATGACAGCCTGACTCCGTTCTGTGATGTCGCCGACGAACATGGAGCCGGGATTTTCGTGTTAGCAAAAACATCCAACCCGGGAAGTAAAACATTTCAGGAGAAAACGTTTACCGATCCGCCGCAAAAATTGTTCGAGTGCGTTGCGGATCACTTACAAGGCTTGGCAGCTGCGAATCTGGGAGAATCTGGATATGGAAACGTCGGCGCCGTCGTTGGTGCGACGTGGCCGGAAGAGTTGGTCGCGCTTCGCAAGCGGATGCCGAACGTGATTTTTCTGATTCCCGGTTTCGGTGCTCAAGGCGGATCGGCCGCAGACATCGCTGGCGGATTGGATGAAAATGGGCTCGGCGGCGTCATCAACAGCTCTCGCGGAATCATCTTCGCTTACGAGCGTCCCGAGTTTGAATCGATCGTCAAATGGCAAGACGCCGTGGCGCTCGCGACCGATATGGCGATTGGGGAAATTGCTGCTCACTCGACGGCAGGAAAGTTGCGAAGGTGAACCCAGCACCCAGTACCCAGTACCCAGTACCCAGTACCCAGTACCCAGTACTCGGTACTCAACTAATTCAGCAGCTTCGTCAACTCTTCGGCGACCCGATCGCACTTGCCACGATGAGCCGTCGGCGTTCTTGCAGGCCAAGTGGCACTCATGTCGACAATCTTGATTTCGTTTCCGACTCGACCCAATTCCCAACCAGTGGCTGCGGCGAAGGCTTCTACAAGCGTTTTCGGTAGCGTTTCATTTTCTAAATCGAAATAATCGCTCTCTGTGTAGAGATTCAGATCTCCATTGGAAAACGGGTCGGCGGCGGGACGGACTGGTTCGGTTGGATGGATTTGCATTCGACTTTGGATTTACAAGGGGAATGAAACTGCAGCTGATACGAGGGGAAGACAAAAATGGTTTGCTGGCAGTCCTGAGGTTTAAGGTAATATTGTTTTTCTGTGGAGTAACGAGTCAAAAAACAGGCAACATTGGGTCCTGAGTGGTCCGCAGAGACGGGAAAACTCGCGTTCTGCCGGTTCTGGGGGCTGCGAATGACTTGAGCGGACGTGCGAGTTCGGAAATCGTTGAAAAACCGGCATTTCTGGTCTCGTTGACCCTTGCTGGTTTTGAGGCAACTGTCTAAAATCTCGCCCTTCATCGCTGCGGGATTTTTCTGCACATAGCGATCCAATGGCTCAGGATTCACTTGAGCTTTTCCTAGTTATGTCCGATTTCAGTGGACACGGCTTGGCCGTACTTTAATTTGGTTCGGCTGCAAGCAAACGGAGAATAGACGTGCCTGGCACAAAATCATACAACGCACAAACAGACGACACACTCACCCAAAATTGGTGGATCGTCGATGGTGAAAACGAAACTGTTGGTCGTATCGCGGCGGATATCGCCACGGTCCTGATGGGGAAGCACAAGCCGACTTACACAGCCAACAAAGATACCGGTGACTTCGTCATCATTACCAACTGTGAGAAGCTTGTTCACTCAGGTAACAAGACTGAAACGCGTCGTTACACGTGGTACACGGGTTATACCGGACTACGAAGTGAGACGGTCGGCAACCGGATGCAACGCAAGCCGGAACAGGTCATTCGCGACGCCGTTCGCCGCATGTTGCCAAAGAACAAGATTGGCACTCAGATGCTGTCGAAGTTCAAAATTTACAAAGGCTCAGATCATCCGCACGCGGCACAATCTCCGCAGCCGTTCGATCAGTGGCGTCGTTCTAGCAAGTAACCTTCTTTCACAAATCAGCACATTTAAAATCTGCTAACGGAAAACCATGGCAAAGACAGATCAAAAGACAGGTGAAGCCCTCGGAACCGGCCGCCGTAAATCATCGGTAGCTCGAGTTCGCGTCAAAGACGGTTCTGGCAAGATTGTCATCAACGGCAAGTCGCTTGAGGACTTCTTCGTCAACGAACAGGATCGCCGAGCGATCATGGATACATTCGATGCAGCAGGCGTTCGCGACAAACTTGACACACGCGTCATCGTTAATGGCGGTGGAGTGTCTGGTCAGTCGGGAGCTGTTCGCATGGGTTTGGCTCGTGCCTTGGTTAACCTAGACACGGAGCACTTTGCGGCCCTTCGCGATGGCGGATTCCTGACGCGTGACTCCCGCATGAAAGAGCGTAAGAAGCCAGGTCTTCACGGTGCCCGTCGTGGTACTCAGTTCTCCAAGCGTTAATCGCCACGGACAATCAGGTATTCAAGTGGCTGGGATGTTTGTCCCAGCCATTTTTTTTGGCCCGCTTTTTCAAACGCCCCCGGGCTACCGCGGCGATTGCGGTAAACTGGTCGGCTTGGCCACCACCATTGAATCTTGCAACTACCACAGGTGGCGAATTTATGGAAAACCAATTCAAACTCCCGGACGAAAGTACCGGCAATGATGATGCTTCGCGGCGAGTGTCGGATCTGATCGAAGAAATTCGCGCGGATATCGATTTTGAACTCGACGACGCCGTCACGGACATTGTTCGTGATTTACCAGACGAATATTTCGAGCGGATGGATCACAAGAGCCAGGTTGCGCACTTTAAAGGTCTGATCGCGTCTCGAATTTGCCAGCTCAATGGCGAGCTGTTCCTTCCAGCTGACAATCGATCGCAGATTGCCGTCCTTGGTCGAAGTAGCTATCGCGGTCAGCTTGCGCACATCCTTTCTGAGCTGCCATCGAAGAAGACGAGGCTCGTTGGAGCAAACATATACACCGCTCGGTCACATGGTTTCATTCTCGACGTTTTTGAGTTCGAAACGGATCAGCAACCTGCTGTCGACGCTTCTTTCTCGCCCGAAGTTATCGAGAAGCTAAGTCAAAAAACTGGCGGTGATTCGGCTGCGGTTGCTGATTTTCTATCGCGGATCCGAAACACTAGTGCGAAATCCCCCAACCTCGACAAGCTCAGCCGTTTCTTTTTGGCTCACCAGAAAGTCAGCGTTGAGAATCCTGTCGTGGTCGATCAAGGAGATAGCTCGTCGGAGCTTTTGAATCTCGTCGTTGCAATTCATGCTCAAGACGAACGGGCAACGTTTCAAATGACAACGGAAAGCCTCTCGAATTTGTCGCTCGATGTAGAACAGGCGGAATTGGTGATTGTCCGCTTGGAAAAAAGTGCTGGCGAACCCAAAAACCAACGGACCGACAAAACGGTTCTGATGAACTTTTTGATTTCCTGCAAAGACGTTGGTCCTTTCGAAGTCAATGCTTGGGCCGATAGTCTGCGCTCGACATTAAAGTCTTCGTAGTGCGGTATACAAGCCCGAAGCGCAAGCGAGCGGATTTTTCCGAGGAATTCCGGATCCCTCGCTTGCGGATCCCTCGCTCGCGCGCTTTGAAGTTGCACACATTTTTATTCCGAAGGAATTTCAGCCATTAGCCGGAGGTCGAGCGTAGCGACCACCTCCGGAACCCAAGGAATGCACGATTCGATCCTGAAGGGATCGCAGCAAGCGCCCGCTGTGATCCCTTCGGGATCATGTTTGCTTTCGACCGAATCCGGTGATGACGCTGCGCTTATCACCGGCTACTAGCTTGAATCCCTTCTGGATGGGCCGATATAGTGCAACTTCAAAGAAAGTAAGCGAGGTATCGGCGACGCACCTCACTCACGCGTGTCGTTGCACACTTTCAGTCACGAAGTGACGACACGCATTAGCCATGGACGCAAGTCCGTGGTTTCGGTTAAAGAATCTCTGAAGAGTGCCGAAGGCACGGCAGAAGCTAAGCTTTGCACTACCGCAATTTTCCTGCCGTCCTTTCAGGACTACCGATTAATGCATCAACGTTTCCATGGACTTGCGTCCATGGCTAATGCATGCCGTGCTTTCAGCACTAAAC
>CALLUY010000053.1 GCA_938010615.1 uncultured Pirellulaceae bacterium
TCGTTTAACGGCAATACCGTTCAATGAAGCCAATGTCTCGGTGGCATAGGCCTCTGGCCTGTGTTCTGCATGTCCACAAGCCAGAGGCTTATGCCACCTCCTCAACTGCAACGACCCTACTGAATCACCTTCATTGAACGGTATTGCGTTCAACGGCAAGCCGGAGGCGACTGCTCTGCATTCTTCGCATGCAAGTAACGGAACACGTCAAAAGTTTCGTGCCGACGAGCCCGCAGGGACGTCGAAAAGGCCCGCAAAAGAAGCAAATTTCACTGCTTGCTGAAGAATCTATTTCCCAATGTCCGACAACTCTGTAAGCTCCCACCCCACCTAAATTTAAGGAGAACATTATGTCGTCACGAGTGATTCCGTTTCTCTCCCTCGCCGTTTGTCTACTATTGACTAGTCTTTCTGGCTGTCGTGCGGGGCAAATGAACCGTCCGGCAATTTTTCAACAGCCGGGAGTGGTTTCAAATCAGCCAACCGTCGGTCGACAGCTCGGTCAACGAGCGGGCAATATCGCGATTAACAGGCTTATTAATGCCGGCATCACACGAATTATTGGTGGTTTCTAAGGTGATTGCGCTCGGGTAGTCTTCACGATGACTGCCAAACCGCTTCGGGGATTCGACCCGTAACCTTGCCTTGATTCGCAAATCGGAGACAATGGGGAATTCTATTCCTTCGTCATTGGCTCCAAAAAATGCTTCGCAGACTTCTACGCTCTAAAATCCATCGCGCTCGCGTCACTCAGGCGGACCTGAACTACGAAGGCAGCATCACGATCGATACCGATTTGATGGAAGAAGCCAACATGGTGCCGTTCGAAGTGGTTGACGTGCTCAACGTGAGTAACGGAAATCGACTGACGACTTACGTCATTCCCGGAATTGCCGGCTCCAAAAAGATCTGCATCAACGGAGCCGCTGCTCGACTCGTGAAAGTTGACGACGTGGTTATCATTTGCTGCTACGGACAGTTTAACGAAGAAGAGGTTGAGAATCATTCGGCGCAGATCGTTTTGGTGAACGAGAAAAACGAGGTCACTCGATCCGTCGAAAAGTCGAAAAGCAATCTGAAGCCCGGATAGTAGATCCTGACGCCATGGCGAAGAAGAAATCTAAATCCAAATCGGCGTCAAAAAAGAAGCCCGCAAAAAAAGCCAAGAAGAAGGCTGCGAAGAAATCCGCTACGCCAAAAAAGAAGTCTGACGTTGTCGCCGAGACTCCCGGCATCTACGAAACGCCTGACTACGTCCCCGATCCCGAACCGATTGTCGACGCAACCAAGCCGCTTAACGCGTTTGAGCAAACGGCCGAAAAAGTCCGTACATTTCCGCAGTCGCCAGGCGTTTACTTGATGAAGGATTCGGCAGGCGTCGTGATCTACGTCGGCAAGGCAACCAACTTGCGTTCCCGAGCCGGAAGTTACTTTCTTAAAGCCGCCGGTGAAGAGGCGCGAACCGCAGATTGGGTTCCGCTGATCGCTGACGCGGACTTCATCGAATGTGACAGTGCAGTTGATGCGTTGTTGGTTGAGTCGCGTTTAATCAAAGATGTGCAGCCGGCTCACAATAAGGTTCTCAAAGACGACAAAACGTTTCCGTACCTTCAAATTACGACGTACGAGGATTTCCCTCGCGTCGAAGTGACTCGAGAGCCTTCGTCTTCCGGCGTGAAACTCTATGGCCCCTTCGCGAGCGCGGGTTCGCTGCGCGGTGCCGTGCAAGTGCTGCAGCGAATCTTCAAGTTCCGGAACTGTTCGCTGGACATTGAAGAAAACGATCCGCGGTGGAAATGGTTTCGCCCTTGCCTGCTGGCCAGCATCAAGCAATGTACGGCGCCCTGCAATATGCGGATCTCCAAGGAGGAATACCGGAAAGACATTCGGCGTTTGCAGCAAGTGTTGGCGGGCAACAAAACGAAACTGCTGCGCGAAATGAAGGCGGAGATGCTCGAAGCTTCAACGGAGCTGCAATTCGAAAAAGCAGCTCGGTTGCGTGACGAAATAGGAATGCTGGAATCGCTCGATCAGCGCGGAGAACTTGACACTCACGTGCAACCGGAAGTCTTCCATATCGATCCGAAGAAAGGGCTCGCCGGCTTGCGCCAAGTCCTGAAACTTTCTGAAACGCCCCGTTCGATCGAAGGAGTCGATATTGCTCATCTTGGTGGAGACGATACGGTGGCCAGCCTTGTGCAGTTTATCGATGGCTTGCCTTTCAAGCCTGGCTATCGCCGATACAAAATTAAGGGCGTCGATGGCGTTGACGATTTTCGCAGCATCCACGAAGTCGTTTCGAGACGCTTCAAGCGGTTGGCTGACGAAAACGATATGTTCCCCGACATCCTGTTGATCGACGGTGGTAAAGGTCAACTTAGCAGTGCCGTCGCAGCATTCGAGGCGCTTGAAATCGAGCCGCCGGTTTTGATTTCGTTGGCCAAAAAGAATGAAGAGATCTTCCGTCCAGGGGACTCGGAACCGATCCGCTTGAGCCGACACGCGTTCAGCCTTCGCCTGTTGCAATACGTCAGAGACGAAGCCCATCGCTTCGCTCAGCACTACCACCATATTTTACGTTCCAAGGCGCAGTTTGATTGAATGCTCCGAGGCAAGTTTTCGAATAGTTTTCCGGTTGAGATCGTAGGCGTTAGGACACGGTCGGGACACTTGGCGAGTTCCGCGACTTGAGAACCGGGATGAGATGCAATTTCGTTCCTCGAGGTTCTCTCATTTGGCAAAGTTTCCGAATTCAATGGTGTCGCGTTTAACGATCAAAAGACAATTGGGATGGAACATCGAGGCTTGGTGGGTATGATGGCGATAAAGCTGTTATTGGGTATTGTGGCCGCTTAGATTCACTTTCGGCCAAATGATCTGATCCTACCTCATGCTGGAAACGCAATGCTAAAGACATCATTCCTGCGATTCGCTTCTGTGTTCTCTCTCTGCTGCTTGCTCCCGGTGGCCTTGGTGTCTGCACATGATAACGACGCAAAATCGATCGCCAACACGGGTGTAGCAGGAAGCGGCGGTTCCGGACCGTTTGAATCAAGCGGAGTGAATCTGCTCGCTCACATGGAGCTCGATGTCATCGGTGGCGGAGGGTCCGTTTTGGGAAGTGATTGTTGGGGTTGGACGGACACAGCTTCGGATCGAAAATTCGCTTTGATGTGTTTGACGAATGCGTTGTCTTTCATCGAAGTAACTGATCCATCGAATCCGATCTACCTCGGGAAGCTCGACACCGCGGAAGCCGGACAGAATCAAGCATGGCGCGACGTCAAAGTTTACGACGACCATGCCTTCATTGTTGCTGATGGCGGCGGCAACGACCAAGGAATTCAAGTTTTTGATTTGTCTCAATTGCTGACGGTCGATCCAGCAACGGCTCCCGTAAGCTTCACGGCGACTAGTAATTACACCGGCTTCACGAGCTGTCACAATATCGTCGTCAACGAAGACACCGGTTTGGGTTACGCAGTCGGTGCCAGAGACAGCAACGGTTCTCGATTGTATGGCGGCGGCTTGGTGATCCTTGATTTCACGGATCCAAACAACGTTACCGAAATCGGTTCGTTTGGCGCCGACGGATATACGCATGACGCACAAGCAGTAACCTACATCGGTCCTGACAGTGCCTATGTTGGGCAAGAGCTTGTGTTTGCATGTAATGAAGACACGTTGACGATCGTTGAAATTTCGGATGCCGGGAACGGTACTGTCAACACATCTCTGATTTCGCGTAGACCCTATGCCGATTCGAGCTACTCCCATCAGGGCTGGCTTTCCGCTGACCACAGGTTCTTCTACATGAACGATGAGCTCGACGAATACAGTCATGCTCGTGGACCTGATCGTGTGTTTGGAACGGAAGACGACGGTGATCCAATCCCAACCAAGACTCACATTTGGAACGTCGAAGACTTGGACAATCCAACCTATGAAGGATTCTACAATGGTGTGGAGAAGACGATTGACCACAATCTCTACGTGAAGGGTAACTTCATGTACCAAGCGAATTACTCATCTGGAATGCGTGTGTTGCGGCTCGATAGTGCGGACCCAACATCAATTTCTGAAGTCGGATTTTTCGACACTTACATGGCGAACAACAATGTAAGTTTTGCGGGAGCTTGGTCGGTCTATCCGTATTTCGAATTTGCCGATCAGGAAGTGATCCTGATCAGCGATCGACAGGGAGGCCTGTTTGTCGTGGAGAAGTTGCCCGAGCCTACGGTCACAAGTGTCGAATTGAACGTCGATGGCGTTCAGCGAGCTACGATCGAGACTGTCTCCATCAGTTTCGACGGCGACGTGATTCTTGATCCGGGAGCCATCTCTGTCGTGCAACGCAGCACCGCGACAGCGCCGACTTTTGATCCGGTGGCAGTGACTGTCAACACGCAGTTGGTCGACAACCAGACGATCGCCACGATTCAATTCGATTCTCACGTTCGCAATTCAGCGAACGCTCTGGTTGATGGAAACTATCAATTTACGCTGAATGGAGCTCTTATTTCGCGGGATGGTGTTTCGATGAGCGAAGACTTTGTTTACGGCGATAAGGAAGCTGACGGATTCTTCAGCTTCTTTGGTGATGCAGACGGCAGTCGCACGGTCGACATTTCGGATTTGCTTGATTTACGCCAATGTTACGGTACGTTTTCCGGTGATCCGAATTATCATTTCTATATGGACTTCAACGCGAGTGGATCGGTCAATATTTTGGATTTGCTCCCGTTCCGACAACGATACTTGCAAACAATTCCGTTTACTTTTGGATCGGTGCGATCGATGAGTGGAACAGTCCGTTCGTTGGCTAAGCCCGCATCGAAAGTTCAAACTGCTGGGGCATTGCAGCGTCGCTAGGCACTGTTTTTCGCTTCGAGGCAGTGAAGCATTGAGAATGATGTTTGTATGTAGTACCGGCTTCAGCCGGAATTTAGCATGACCGATTCCGGCTAAAAGCCAGTACTACAAACGGCGGGCTTTTCACCGCGAATTGCCTTGGTTCAAGAATCATCTAGTTGAGTAGATATGACCTCAGGAACTTTTCAACTTCGTCGCCCTACAAATTTGGCTCTGGCTCTTACTTGTGTCTTCGTTTGCTTGATATGCGTTAGCACCACAAATGCCCAGTCTTTTGTGGCGAACCTTGACGCATCTCAAGTTAACGGCTCATCGACAGAGACCGGAACAGCCATCGCGTCATTTTATTTGGATAGTTCTCAACAGAACCTGAGTTACACGATTCAAATATTTGGGCTCGATTTGAAGGCGGCTCCTGCTGATCGAACCGGGTTCAGTGATGTTACCGCGATCCATTTACACAATGGCTTTGTCGACACTTCCGGCCCGCACGTATTGAACATCTTTGGTGTGCCAAGCGAGGACGATTCCGAAATGGTCGTCGATTTCGCTAACGACACAATCAGCGGAGTGTTCAACGACGCCGACGCGATTGATCCGAATACGGGAAGCCTCTTCGATCAAAACAACCCGATCAATACAAAGTTGCTTTCCAATTTCACTGACGACTTAATGGATCAGCAGCTATATCTGGCGATTCATGCCGCCGGCCAAAATGGAAACATTGCTATCAGAGGCCAGTTGAACGCTGTCCCCGAACCTTCATCGTTGGCGATCATTTCCATTGCAACTGTTTGCTTGTTTGTAAGGCGACGCCAACGCAGCTGAATTGAGGCCGAAGGAACCGAGCGAGTACCCGTCATTTGCCTCGACGAGTACCGTCGTCCGGCGATCCGTCAGTCGACTGCACATACACGTGTTCAATTGCCATCTTGAACGTTACCGTTTGTCCAAGTCGACGAAATCGCGTTTGGTGGATCCTTGATAAACCTGCCGTGGACGACAAATTCGGCTCGTCGGAGACAACTGCATCTCACGCCAGTGTGCGATCCAACCTGGTAAGCGACCGATCGCGAAAAGAACGGTGAACATTTCAACTGGAATACCCATCGCTCGATAGATCACACCTGAGTAGAAATCCACATTGGGATACAAGTTTCGCTTGACGAAATATTCATCTTCGAGAGCAACTTTTTCCAACTTCTGAGCAATCTCGAACAGCGGATCGTCGATGTCCAGTTTCTCAAGCAGCTTGTCGCATGAGCTCTTGATCAACGTCGCACGCGGATCGAAGTTCTTGTAGACGCGGTGTCCAAATCCCATCAAGCGGAATCCGTTTTCCTTGTCCTTTGCCATGTCGACGTATTTCTCAACGTCGCCGCCATCATTCTGAATCTGCTGCAGCATGTTCACGACGGCTTCGTTGGCTCCACCGTGAAGCGGCCCCCACAACGCACAAATCCCCGCTGAAATACTTGCAAACAAGTTTGAGTCAGCCGACCCAACCATTCGCACCGTTGACGTACTACAGTTTTGCTCGTGGTCGGCATGGACGATCAGTAGCATGTTCAATGCTTCTACAAACGTCTTGTCGACTTTGTAATCTTCGCATGGAACCGAGAACATCATCTGAAGGAAGTTCTCGCAGTAACTCGCATTGTTGTTCGGATAGATGAACGGCTGACCAAGCGACTTCTTGTGCGAGAAAGCAGCGATCGTCGGCAGCTTTGCCAGCAATCGATGGATACTGACTTCGACTTGTTCTGGATCGTGAGGATCGAGCGAATCCTGATAGAACGTTGACATCGCGCTGACGACGCTGGAGAGGATTGCCATTGGGTGGGCGTCGCGCGGAAAGCCATCGTAAAACGACTTAAGATCCTCATGGAGCATCGTGTGACGCCGGATCTTCCCGCGAAATTTCCCTAATTCGTCCTGCGATGGTAATTCGCCATAAATCAAAAGATAGGCAACTTCAACGAAATCGCACTTCGACGCGAGATCTTCGATCGGATAGCCACGATATCGAAGGACGCCTTCTTCGCCGTTAAGAAATGTGATCGAGCTTTGTACTGCGCCTGTGTTGACGTAGCCTTCGTCGATCGTGACCATGCCGGTTTGCTTTCGCAGCACTCCGATATCGATCGCTTTCTCGTTTTCGGTTCCGACCACAATCGGCAGCTCAAGGTCATGCCCTTCGCATTTGAGTTTTGCGGCGTCTCCCATGTGTACTTTATCCTTCGCGGCGCTGCTGAATTGATATAGGCGAAACGGAATAGCGCTTGGAGTAAATCCGTTTTCGCAGGCATATATTAACCTTTTTCGCCGTTCTCCGAAACGTGGCGAATCAGTTCCTGTCTTCAAAAATCTCGATCGTCGATCCGACCTCAATTTCCTTCTCAACCGTGATCTTTCCGCTTGGCCAACGAATTTTAAGCTGATCAATCTGAGGTTCAGAGCCCATGCCAATCTGAATGGTACGAGAATTTTGCACAGCGAACCCTTCGCCTGCGGACAAACGAAACTGGCGAGTTTGCTCTCCGGTCGTGACGCTGACCGTGGCTCCAATTGGATCGCGGGGGCTGAGATTCACACTGGGAGTCGCGGTTTTGTTTCCGCCAACAAGTCGTAGCTTCACGAACGCATTGGAGTTGGATGGCAGATTATTCTTCATTAGCCGAAATCGAGGGTGCTGGTTGGAAACGATGCCAAGGTCTACGGCCCCATCGTGGTTGAAGTCAAAAATCACGAATCCGCGGCCGTCCTCGGTGAAGTCGGAACCTGATCGAAGGGTGAAATCTTCGAAATTTTCGCCCCGTCGCAAGAACATTCGATTTCGTTCCTGCCCGCTGAAAGAGAACCCTTTGATGTCGTCGGTATCCGGATTGATTTGAAAAATGGACAACGTGTCATCGAGTCCACTCCATGCGGCGTGATCACGGAACTCTTTCGGTTGTTGAGGATCGAGGCGCGCGACCGCACGCCAGTTGCACGATCACAAATCTGCGTCAGCTCGCACGTCGTCCGGTGCCGTGTAAAACCCGCTGGGAACGTAAAGGTCCAACCAGCCATCGTTGTCAAAGTCCGCGAACTGTCCCCCGAACGACCAGCCAACTTTGGCGACGCGAAATTCTGATGCATCGGAGCCAGCGACTTGGGCGAATCGACCTCCATCGTTGCGAAACAGAAAGTTACCTTGAGCAGACTCAACGGATCGCCGATCGGCTTGTGAGAACTGTTTGAGAATTCGTTTGCCGGCCTTAGAGTACATCTCCGATACATAGAGGTCCAAGTCTCCATCGTTGTCGAAGTCACCCCACGAAGCGCCCATGCTGTAGCCCATCGTGTTGGGATCGATTAACTGGTTGGTCACGTCGGTGAAGACGGGTTTCGAGCTTCCTTTGACGGTGTCGTTTCTTAGAAAAGCATCAGGAGCGAAATCGTTGCAGACGAAAAGGTCTTGGTCTCCGTCGTTATCCCAGTCGTGCCATACGCTTTGGTAACTGTTGCGCCATTGTTTCAGAGTGTCGTTGGTTTCGCATCGTCGTAATTTTCCATTGACGTTCATGAAAAGGATGTTGGCCGGGCCGCCTCGATCGACAAACGGATGATTCGATTGGAATCGTTTGAACTCGTCGCGATCGGATTCCGGAAGCATTTTGCTTTCCCAGCCGCTGCCAAACGCCGAACCAGAGGGAGAAACGTAGGTCGATAAGTAAAGGTCTAGTAAACCATCGCCGTTGATGTCTGCGACAGAACCGGCGGTCACGAAACGAACGAACTGCAGTTCGATGTCCATGGTTTTATCGCGACGGAAAGTACCGTTTTCATTGATGAAAAATTGGCTGTCGTGAATCGAGCCACCGACGAATGCGTCTTGATCTCCGTCATTGTCGAAGTCCGCAAACAGGACGCAGTTTGAGTTTGGCCCCACTGTCAGTCCGGATTCTTCAGTGGCATCATGGAACGTTCCGTTCACGTTTCGCAGCATCATGCCACCCGACCAGCGGTCTGTCAGAAACACGTCGTCCCATCGGTCACCGTCGTAGTCAACGACGCTTGCCGATGGAAACTGCCACGCCGATTCCCAATCGTTGAATCCAGGCAAACCTTCAACGAGCGGATCCATGACTGTCGCTGATCGAATCGCTTCGAGCGTACGTTGTTGGTGCGAGGACCGCGAAATTTCCTCAAGCGTCGCGGCATTCGAAATGCACTCCTCCGTCGCGTCGCTGAATAAGGCATTTTCAATTTGCGTGACTTCAAACGAATGTTGTGTCCATTCAGATATTTCCCAAATCCTGTGGGCGTTGTCGCGAGTCCATCCAATCGTTTGGAGTGCATTGACTCCCGTTATTCCTTGATCGACGCGGATCTTGCCTTCGAGTCGAACTTTCATGTCGAATCGCGTTTTGGAATCGTCAAACGTTCCTGACTCGGTCCCTAACTGGTATTCAATAAATTTCTGATCGCCAAGCACTGGCTGCCAAAGTACATCCAATGGTTCGTCGACAGATTGCGGGTTGTTTTCCCCAACGGCGGTGTGGCGAATGGTTTTGGAAAAAAGTTCCCTGATGTAATCCGTCGGAGGCTCTCCAGCTTCGTGGAAAGTGCCTGCGATTTGTGAAACGTATGGCGAGAGATCGAGAATTGTCGATTCGGTTTCGATGATCTGATTGATCGTCTTTTCGAACGGGTCTTCCTGCTTGGCAGTTTTCACTTTAGTGCCGTTGTCACAACCTGCAATCAAAAGCAAAAACGTTAAGAGTAAGAAGCGATTCATGTGCGTAACGTCAATCTTCGTAGTGCTCGACCATTTCCTTCGCAGTCACCTTGAGTTCCTGCCGTCTGTCTTCAGGCGACAACAGTTCCGCGTCGGCGCCTAATGCAAGTATCTTTGGAAGGATGTTGCGTGGGTTGGAAACGGGTACCGTCAAGACTGAGTGCGTGTCGGAGATTTTCTCGATCACCTGTTCCGGATGCCAGGGCTCTTCGGTAACCCAAACGGTGGCTCGCGAAGTAAGTTTGATTTTGTAAGGAGTCTCGTCGTCGCTGGACCGAAAAATCGTTTGGCTGCTTCCGAAGAATTCGTCCATGTCCAAATCTTCAGGAGGCTTAAACCACTCGTCCAAAATGGTGGCTTTCGAAAATCGATCCAATTTCCAGACACGTACGCGAGATTTTTCATCTTCATCTTCATGAGCTGCCGCAATCGTGTAGAGGCTCGAGCGAAACAGGATGACTTCATAAGGTTCAATCTTACGAGTCTTCGCCGGTTTGTTTTCGCTCTGATAGACGACTTCTAAGACGCGGTGTTCCAAAATGCCGCGGTTGATCGTTTTGATGATTCCTTGCTTGCTCTCGTAGGACTTGATCGGCAAGCCCTGTACTCGAAAGGTCTTGCGATACTTTTCGTAGTGACTCAAAACCGTGGCAGGGACTTCTTCCTTGACTTTGTTCCAGAAAGTTTCGATACCGGAACCGAATTGCGTTCCCGATAGAGGATGCATCAACTCGCGCCCCAGCGCCAGTGCGATCAGCTCAGTGGAGGAGAAGCTAATGCGCGTCGTTGTTTTCGCTAGCGGCCCCAGTTTCCAAATCTTACCGCGAGCCGAATCGTGTTGGTCGACGTCGAATCCGGCAGCCTGTAAAGCTTCGAGGTCACGTTTGAGAGTACGGTTGTGAAGCGACGGCAATCCGAGTTCTTCAATCACATCATCATGCAATTCTTGGATCGTTTTTCCAAAGCGGACACGTTCCAAAATCTGCATAATCTTGTGCTGGCGAATCAATTGTTCGTTTCGTGCCATTGGGCTCACAATTCCCGGTCATGCTGGATATAGTAGGCGAGTCATTTTCGGACTCAAGGTTGACGTTCGGTCTGGGACAGCCCGAGCTTCAACTGGTCTGTTAGCCTAACGACTGACTTAGTTTTTGGGAACGAGCGACGACGAAAATCGCGAATCACGATACTCAATTTTTGCCAAAATTCTTTGTAGATTCATCATGGGAAGATCACGAACTGCTGTCGTTTGCCTTAGCGGCGGAATGGACTCAACCGCGCTGCTGATGCGATTGCTGGCCGAACGACGAAAAGTCTACGGGCTGTGCTTCAATTACGGACAGAAGCACTTGCTGGAACTTAAAAGGCTCTACGCGAATATTGAGTACCTTCGCGAAAACGATATCGAGATGAGTTGCGAAACGATCGAGATTCCAAAACTTGGCGATCTGTTTCATTCGGCACTAACGGACTCAAATTGGCAAGTTCCCAAAGGCCACTACGAGCAGGAGAACATGCGTCAGACGGTCGTGCCAAACCGAAACGCGATTTTTGCGTCGATCGCTTACGGCTACGCGTTGTCGATCGCGATCCAGCACGATGCTCAAGTGGATTTTTGTCTTGGCGTGCACGCCGGTGATCACGCAATCTATCCGGACTGCCGCCCGGAGTTCTATCAATCAATCTTTCATGCGTTTTCGATCGGTAACTGGGACAGCGAAAAAGTTCACTTGCATATTCCGTACATTAACGGTGACAAGTACACGATTTTGCAGGAAGCGGCCGGTTCAATCGAAACACTGGAATTGGACTTTGATACGATCTTTCGCAACACTTGCACCAGTTACCAGCCCGATTCGTCCGGGCGATCACACGGTTTAACTGGTTCAGACGTCGAACGAATTTTGGCGTTTCACAAGTTCAATCGACGCGATCCAATCGATTACGTTGAACCTTGGGAAGTCGTGGTGAAGAAAGCGTTGGCCGTTGAGTCGCAATATCGGGCAGAGGCGGAAGAAACGTAAATGAAAAGAGCCGCGAATCGCGAGGAGAGGCTCCAAGGGAATCACGGCCGATTTTGAACCGGTTGGAAGTGGTTCGACTATTCGTCGTCTTCTTCGCCTTCGTACTCTGTGTCGAGAGTTTCTTCTTCGACGACTTTAGTCTTGTCTTCGTTTGGGTCGAACATTAATTCCGCTGCATCGGCAACCTGACGGTAGCCAATCTTCATCAGCACTTCAAGGATCTCGCTGCAAGTCGGGAACATGCGACCGGACTGACGCTTGTAGTCGTCCATGGCTTGCATGAATTCGATTTCCTGTTCGTTGTAGTCACGCTCGCAGGTTGTTGGATCGATTTGGCGACGACGCTTACGACGCTCAACTGGCGGATTGATATCTTGCTTGCGACGGCCAGTTTCGTTGAGCAATTCAAGTGACTCGGAATCAGTTTGCTTGGCGTTTTTGGCTTTGGTCGTCGAAGCTTTTTTAGAAGCCTTCGCTTTGACTTTGGTTGCCTTCTTTTTGGTTGCCTTTTTGGCAGTAGTTTTAGTCGACTTCTTTGCGGGAGCTTTTTTTGTTTTAGACATGATGTTTTCTTCTGACCTTGTGGCTAGGGAACCAATTCAAATTTGCTTTAAGGTCAACACCTCCGTTGTGTCGACCAGCAAAAATACACGCTTAGGTGAAGATGAAGGGGCAAATCTGAAAAAACGCCCTGGATAAAGGAAACCGGTCAGGAAAGAAGTCCGTTTGTTCGGCTGATGACGATTGCGTAATCGTTTCAGGCAAATGAACGCGCGAAAACGGGGTCGGAGTGCCTAGAACGTCAAGCTTGACCGTTACTTTTGCGTTCGATTTGGCTGACGAGCGGCTGCGATTCGTTCCGGCGACAGCGAGGCGAAGAACGTGTGACGGCCCGGAGCAGGCTCGATCGTGATGTCCTTGCCGAATATTTCCTTGATTCGATCGATGTTTGAATCTGAGGCAACGATCGTCGACTGAGGTTGTTTTAAGAGCTTGGCTTCCATGTCGGACAAAGCTTCTTCGTCGATCTTGACGATACTTTTGCCGGGCAAGTAAAGATCTGCACCGAATGCATCGCGACCAAAGTAGATGATGGGGATGGATTTTCGGTTCTGTCCAAGTTGGCTCAGAGAGCTCAGAATCGAGCGGTCTTGGGCAATCGTTGGAACCAAATGATTGACTCCTAGGAACACAAATAGCATGCCGATCGCGGCAGTGGCGATCCACGACGTGTTTCGTTTTGTAGAACGTTTGATCGAATAGCGAACTACAAGGGCAATGCTGACAACGACGGCGCAAGCCAGCACAACGGAAGCTTGGTAGTTTTCGAATTGATACATGATCAACGCAGAAACGATCAGTGACAAGACAGAAACTCCGATCGCGATTCGTTTCGGCAGTCGATCAAAACGGCTTCGCAATGCGGAAGTTTGTTTCAATTCGAGGTTGAAAATGACGCCCGTCAGCAAGGCAATTAATGGGAAGGCCGGTAGTACGTAAGCCGGAAGTTTGCACTGCGACAGAGAGAAAAATCCGACGATCCAAAATGCGGAGATCGCCAAAAGTCCGTGGGCAGGCAACCGACTCATGCGATACTTTTGCTTGCTGGACAGGATGAATTGAATGGCGCGAGGCAGTAAAATGGACGCCGGAAACATGAACAGCCACAGGATCGGCAGATAGTACCAGAACGGCTCCTGATGGTTAAAGGCATCGGAAAACCGGAGAACGTGATGCTTCCAGAGGAAGTAGGACACGAATTCCGGACTGCGAATCGATGTTACGACGAACCATGGGGCAGCAACAAGTACGGCAGGGACGAGCAGAAGTTTCGTGGCCGCGACAACCGACTGGCCTCGCACTTGACGGTTGAGAAACATCCAAGCGAACAATGGAGGTACTGTCAGCACGAGGCAAATTGGCCCTTTCGCAAGGATACCCAATCCCAACGCGATCCCTGAAGTGATCAACCATCCTCGGCTGAATTTTCGATTGCCATTCGCCGAGACTCCGACTGCGACTCCCAACGTCACCATGGTCGTGAAGAGTGTAAGCAATGCATCCATCGTGACGTAGCGAGCTTGGAACGTGAATCCCCAAGCCAAAAGCATCGCGACGGCTGCGAATGCCGCCGGTCGAAAGCCGGTTAATTTTGATCCTGCTGCGATCATGAATCCCAACAAGACGAGGCTGCTCAAAATGGATGGAAGCCGTGTTGTGAACTCGCTGACACCAAAACATTGGTAGCTGACAGCGGTCATCCAGGCGAGCAACGGCGGTTTGTCCCAGTATGGTTCGCCATCAAGTGAGAGTGAAATCCAATTTCCTGATTCCAAGATGTTCATGGCCAGCTGCGCGTTGCGAGTTTCGTCCGGTTCGAACAAAGGGTAGCCACTATTGGCAAACAGGATGAACGCAGCCATCAAGAGGATTACAGCCGTGGCAGCAATGTGTTTCCAGGGCGATATCGATTGGCTGGACTTGGACGGGCGACCCGGAAATGCGAGTTCGCTGAACCAGAACTGTAGGTTTCGTCCAATTGAACGTTTGATCGATTTTGACTTTGGGAGATGCGGATCAGCCGAGTTTGTTTTCGTCCATTGAGTCTCCGGCTGACGTGACTGGCAGGTGTATTGTTCGACTCGATGGCCTTTGAGTCTCGCGACGGCAAGCAGTTGAGATACCGAGTCGGCGAATTGGTGGTCGAGCCGGTGGAGATTGATTTTGGATAGCAAGGCCTTCGGGCACGTGACAAAGCCAGGTGCCAGTCGGTTCTTTTGGACTCCCAGCAAAGCGCGAGTTATCAGACAGTAGAACCAAGCAAGAATTTTTCTGGATCCGGGGGCACGTGTGGGGCGAAAGCTCCACGATCGAAAGGTCTCTGTGTTACAAGTTGGATTCCCGATATTCCAGTGAGCCTCATCGAATTCATAAACTGCATCGATGATGGCGATCCGTTCAAATTTGGCGGAACGAACCGCTATATCAAGGCTCTGCACGGAGTGTGTTTGTTGAGCTTCGGACAACGGAGCAAGGCGCGGACCTTCCGCTGAAATGACGATAAACTCAGCTGGAATGTTCTGATTCTGAAAATAAGTCCTCGTATCACCGATCAGTTTTCCTTGATGGAAAACATCTTCGAACAGAATGACTGATACCCCTGACGGACTTTCCTCGACCGTTTCGAGCGATTTTTCTTCGCTGACTGGAGTTGGATTTTCAGGTGTTTGCACTTTGATTCTACGTCTGCCAGATTGAGTCGAACTCGTAGTTCGCGGACAGTAGAATTGTCTGCAAGCAATGTCAATTGCAGTCAGATCGAATGCGTTGGCTGGGAGGAATGCGGGCTTTGCGGTATCTCTTTCAGGGAACGATCAGGCGTGTCGATGCGATTTCACTTCCACGCGAACTCAGTGCCGGTCAAGCGCTCAAAGGCGTCGACGTATTTGGCCCGAGTCTTATCAACGATTTCCGCAGGCAGTTCGGGAGGCGAGCTGTTTTTGTCCCAAGTTGTCGTTTCGAGATATTCGCGAACGAATTGTTTGTCGAAAGAAGGCTGGTTTTCCCCGGGACGATATTGATCCGCTGGCCAAAACCGGGAGCTGTCGGGAGTAAGGACTTCATCGATGAGAATGAGCTCTTCTTCGAACCAACCCCATTCGAGTTTGGTGTCGGCAAGGATAATGCCGCAGCTTTTCGCGTGAGCCAGACCCTTTTGGTAGACGTCGATACTTTTGTCCCGCAGTTCGTTCGCTACATCCGATCCGACGGATTTCGCCATAACTTCAAACGAAATATTCTCGTCATGTCCGGCGTCGGCTTTGGTCGCGGGAGTGAAAAGCGGTTCCTCAAACGCCACACAATTCGGCAGCCCAGGAGAAAGCTGGATTCCGCAGACCTCACCGGTTGCCTGATAGTCTCGCCAGCCTGATCCAACGAGGTATCCTCGAATGACGCATTCGATAGGAACGACTTTGCACTTCTTGACCACCATGGATCGACCGGCCAAATCGTCCGCGTTCAATCCGTTTGGAATTTGGATTCCTGTGAGGTCTTCGGTGACGAAGTGGTTTTCGATTCCGAGCAACTCAAACCAAAACTTGCTGATTTGCGTTAGGACTCGACCTTTATCCGGAATCGGCGTCGGGAACACCCAATCGAACGCACTTATGCGGTCACTGGCAACCATCAAGTAGTAATCACCAACGTCGTAAACGTCTCGAACTTTGCCTTGTCGAATAAGCGTCATCAGAATCTATGCAAATCTGGGTAAGAAAGTACTGGATACCACGATAACGACATCACCTGCAAATCAAAAGCCGGTGTGGTAGAATTTAGTGCTGGGCACACCCGTGCTTTACTTCTCGATATGGCCGCAGCGACTGACGAACATGGGCGAATTCAGATTCCGGCTTCCCGCAGATTGGAAGCCGACGACTAGCCAGGCAAAGTCAATCCACGTCATTGGTCTTGATGGGGTTCCGTCCCCGTGTCGCGTCACTGCAGAAGATGGCTTTCTGACGATCGCTCGAAATCGAGACGAATCGGGCAAAGTATTTGTCGCTTTTCCATTTGAAAAGTTTGGTGAACTGACCGTCGGCACTGGAACGCTACCTGAAACGGCAGTGCCCTATCAGCTCGTGATTGAGCTTGCTCGGGGAACGTTGAACCGATTGCGAAATCAGATTTCGATTTGGCAAGAAGGCGGGCTTGAGATTGCAGATTCCGTCGAACAGCAAGTCAACGAGGCAACTCGCTTATTGAGCGAAGCGATCATGCAAACAGATTCGGTGCTTTCGGACAAAGGTGCCAACGATGCGTTGCGAATCGCGATGGAGGCCAATGTCGGTGTGAGTCGTCAGTTTGGTACTGAAGTTTCGCAATTTCGAACGACTCAGCCGGACATGCCTCGTTTTTGGTTCGCCAATTCCGTGGGAGCCAAAGACGTAACGGCCGAACAATGTGCCGCAGATCCATTCCATTTGATTCAAGTGCTACCAGAACAGGCAGATGCCGCGTCTGCGGCTGGAAACAAGCGAATGATTGTGGGCCCATTTTTGGATGCCAGCCCGGGTGGAATGAAAGATTCGATTGTCGAGTTGGATGACTTTTTCGCGCGGCGTGATTTTATCTTGAATCGATGTCGTAAGGCGGTTCGCAATTTGAGCCCTTCGAGTTCGTTGCTGCATGTTGTCAGCGGCCTAAACGGGATGGGCCACCGACATTTGAGCTACCCCCAGCAAACTCAGATCACCAGCGACATGCTGAATTTGATCGACGAGAGCCAAATCGATGTGCCGATGATGGTCAGTTTTGATTATCCGTGGGCCGAGCGTTTGGCTTCTGCGGTCGGTGGTGCTCATCCTTTGCAGATCGCGGATTCGCTCTTGCGGCAAGGCGTCCCGATCAACTTTATCGGTTTAGATATCAATCTGGACTACTGGCCGTGCGGAAGTGTTGCGCGAGATCCGCTACAGTGGATTGACATGATCGATATCTGGTCGCAGTTGGGCCTGCCATTGATCTTGTGTTTTCGAATGCCAACGATGGCGAAGGAGCAGATCCCGCGGTCAGGGCAATTATTCAACGAAGTCCGCAGTACGCTTTCTGATGAACAGCGTTTGTCGATATTGGAAACACTGTTGCCGATGATGGTTGCCCGACCAGGAGTTCATGGTTTCATTTGGCGACAGTGGAATGACGCCGATGATCCTCGTTTTCCGGGAGCAGGTCTGGTAACCGAATCAGGCGAAGAGAAGCCCGTGATGGATCTGCTCAGAAGTGTGACGCAAAGAATTAATGCGTCGTAAGCGTGGAGCAGGCTTTATCCTGCCATGCTGATTTTGGTTAGCTCGCTTCTTTGCCAACGCAGACCATGCAAATGTCGTCAATTGGTTGGCGAAATCCCATGTGCTCGTTTACCAAATTGCAAATGTTTGCCCCAATGCCTGCTGGTGTTTTTATCTGGCACTGTTTCAGTTCGCCAACGATGGCCTCTGACGATAACTGTTCGTCCTTTTCATTCATGGCTTCATTGATTCCGTCGGTGTACATGACTGCGACGTCTCCCGGCATCAGCGTCGTTGTGAAGCACTCGTACTGATAGTCTGGCAAAATGCCCAGTGGCACACCCGACTCTTGGGTGGCAACTGTTTCGACGGAGCCATCGTTTCGCCGAATGATTGGCGGCATGTGACCCGCGTTGACGATCGAAAGTGTATCGGTACGTTTGTCCAACAGACATAAAGCCAGCGTAACGAACCGGTCAAGGTGCATATTCGAAAGGCTCTGATTCATCAGATTGACAGCCTCCACCGCCGAACCGGAAGTTGCCAATGCGAAGCGGGCTTCCGCTGAAACCTTGGCCATCAGCATGGCCGCCGCAATTCCGTGACCGACCACATCCGCGATGACGATGCCCAGCCGGTTTTCGTCCAGAGGCAGATAGTCAAAATAGTCGCCTCCGACTTGCTGCATCGGACGATACCAAGAATAGAAATCGTAGCTCTCCAGTTCCGGAGCACGCTGCGGCAGAAATCGCTGTTGCAACTCGTGGGCGAGTTCAAGGTCGGCCTTAAGAGCATTGTTTTGTTGTGCTTGTTCAAACAGATCTGCTTTTTGAATCGCGAGGGAAGCTTGCATCGCGATGGTAACAAGCGTTTCGACATCTTCTTCTTTGAACACAATTGAACGGCGAAGTGAATCGAGTTGCACAACACCAATCGATTCGTCTTTACTGTTGATCAGCGGAGCGCACATGATGGATCGGATGCGAAAGTCGAAAACACTTTGGCTGTTGTCAAAACGATCGTCTTTTCCTGCATCGCGAGAAAGGATTGGCTGCTTGGATTCCATCACTTGGTTACAAATGGTGCGGCTGATGCGAATTTCTTCATCGTCTTGCTCGTACCGTGTTTTGAATCCGAGCGGCTTCAACGCGCCGTTGGCGTCCTTGAGCATGATGAAGCCCCGATCCGCTTCGGTAAAGAGCTCAAACAGAAAGTCTAGGATTTTTGACAGCATCTCATCACGCCCAATAGCCTCACTGAGAGCGTGTGTGATTTTGGTGATGGCATTGAGCTTGTCTTCGGCGTCGACCTTTGAGGTGTTCACTGTCTGGTGTGAAGGCGGAGCCAGTGCCGACATGACATGTGATTCAGAATCGTCCGCAAGGACCACGGAACTTCGCCGCGGGAGCAGCTTCTTTTCGTAGTTCCAGTCTTCGATCGTTTGGCGTTCGCCGGAAGCGATGCTGTCCCCGACATGAAAGTTGAACGAAATGTCACAGATCTTGATGATGGCACCATCAAACAGACGCGTCTGCTTTTCAATGGTTTGCCCGTTTAGAAACGTGCCATTGCGACTCTCAAGATCTTCAATGAACCAGACGCCATCTGAATTGGTCACCCGGGCATGGTGACGGCTCACCGAGCCATCATCGATTTGAATCGAACATTCGGGATGCCGACCGATGATGACTGGATCCTCGGATAGCCGAAAGTTCTTTTTGATTACCGAATCATCGGAAGATGACAGGACGGCCATCAATGTACCCATCGTGTGAAATCGTGTGACAGGAAGTCTTTGAACATCTTAAGCACGATACCGCAATCGTGCCACTTTTCTAGCGGCGCGCCAAAATTATCTTGGGCGGTTCTCAAATTTTAGAGGGCGAGCGTAGCGGATCGTCGTTTCATTTTCCCCACTTTTGAGCCACGGGGCAAGCATGGTCCAAGCACCGATCAAAATCATAATGGATCCACCCAATCCAAGTGCTTTTCTAGCTGCGGCACGGCCACGATTGGTTTCGATTTGCCGAATGAGAAAGTTTTCGAACCACCAGCCTTGATTTAAAAGGGCAACTTGGATCATCGACAAACCCAAACCACAAGCGACGGAAGCAACAAGAAGGTCTCTAAAAAACACAGAACAAGATTCCTGAAGAAAAATTTTGGATCCATTGCATTATACTTTACTGACCGCCTCATCCAACTGCGACAACACATGATGCCAAGATTTTTCGGCAGCTGATAACAACTATGAAATTTACCCGAAATTGCTTCTCCAGTTTGTTGTTTTTCGCCACAGCTTTGTATTGTGCCAGCACTATCGCCCAGTTGCCAAACGTCCCCTGGAAAGCGGCTCAGGAATTGGCGAAGAATCCCAGCAATAAAGTGAAATACAACGATGAAGGTTTTGTGACCGAAGTCGTGATCAAGGACTTCCCAAGCGGCTTCATGATGGGGCAGCTGGAAGTGTTTTCTGAACTCGAGTCCGTTTCGATCGACTCGCGTTATTACTTCGAAGATTCCAAGATGGGCGGAATCCGAAAACTCAAAAATCTGAAAAAGTTCGTGCTCAAAAGGTCTCGGTATGCGACTGGTACTTGCTTGGAGCTACTGGCCGAAGCACCCGTTTTGGAGTCGATTGAGTTAAGAGATTGCAATGAAATCACGCGATTGCATGAGCTACCGAGAATCCGGCGGTTGAAACATTTGACACTGATCGCAGACAACGACGTCTCGCTGACTCCTTTGAGAGAGTGTCGGAATCTCGAATCGATTAAACTGGGGGATAATTCTTCGATCGATGACAATTCGGTGAAAGTGCTGGGGCAAGTTCGGACGCTGAAGTCCATTGACCTTTCGAAATCTTCTGTGACAGACGAAGGACTCGCTGAATTGGCCAAACTGCAGGATCTCGAAGAACTAAATTTAGAAGACTGCGAAAACATTACCGGCGAAGGGTTCGGGGAATTTGCTTCACCGCATGGGCTGAAAGAACTAAACCTGAGAGGCGTTTCCAAACTCAACGATGCCGGTTTGGCAGAACTTGCGAGGTTCAAGGATCTCGAAAACCTGTTGCTGTACCAAAACAGCAAAGTAAAACGAGATGGTTTTCGTTGTCTCAGTTCGATGAAAAACCTTAAGCTGTTGAGCTGCCCGGAAACCAATATTCGAGATGAACATCTCAAAGCGATGGATGGTATTGAATCGTTGGAGGCAATTTGGCTTCCGGAATGTTCGAATATCTCCGGGCGAGGCCTTGATTTTTTGACTCAGTCGCAAGGCGTGGTTCGCATCAAACTGAACGAATGCCCGAAAATTGATTCGCCCGATTTCGACGTGTTGGCAAAATTCAAGAATCTTGAAGAACTGTACATTGCCAATACAAGAATTCGCAACGATGGCGTCGAAAAACTGTGCGAACTAAAGAAACTCCAAACATTGGATATTTCAGGTAATCATTGGCTTGATGATTTGGCGTTCGAAAAATTGCAAGGCTCTTCGGTTACCAAATTGATGGCAACGGAATTGCCTCGACTAACTAATGGCTCGTTTGTGTTCGCCAGCAAAATGGAGAAGCTCAACAACTTGTCCGTGACGGCGCACAATGGAATGAATGGAGATGGCTTGAAAGCCTTTTTTGACAATCCGCGATTGAAGTCGCTTGGTGTTGATGCACCGGAGCACCTCTCTCTTGAGGCTTGCGGTTTCATACGCCAAATTCCAAATATCGAAGAGCTCTATTTGCGCAAAGGAAAGCTGGCAATTGCTCAGTTTGAACAGCTTTCTGGAATGCAAAAATTGCGGAAACTGAAATATGAAGTGGGTAGCGGAAGCCAGAAAAGTGAGCAATTGATTTCAGTGCTGAGTACGTTTCCGAATCTTGAGTAGTTTCTTCATTCAGAATTCTTCATTCAAAACAATTGTGGGACGTAATTGATTTTCGTACCAAACTCCGCATTGGACTTTCTTTCCAAGATCGCCAAGAGCTTGCCTTCCTGATTCAACGCCGCGATTTCTGAGTCGGATTCGGGGGTTTCCCAAGCTGAACAGCAGAGCCGTTTTCCATGGCGGAGTCGTTCAATTTCCGACTCGTTCAATGTCGTCGTCGGCAATCCAGCTACCAGCGACTTTGCATCGAGGAGGCACGATTCGATATCGGTTTGCTGGATCTGATCCAGAGAGACCGCCGAATCGATTGAAAATTCTCCAATCGCGGTTCGCTGAAGTTCGGTCATCACGACATCAGACCCAAGGACTTTCGCGATGTCACG
The DNA here is from genome assembly GCA_938010615.1 of uncultured Pirellulaceae bacterium. Lineage (GTDB taxonomy): Bacteria > Planctomycetota > Planctomycetia > Pirellulales > Pirellulaceae > Mariniblastus. The sequence continues at coordinate 21,740 of CALLUY010000053.1, forward strand.
GCCAAGCGTCCGCACGTAAGTGCCTTTTCCACATTTGATTTCGATTTGAAAATCGGGGTAGTCGAACTGAAGCAACCTTAGCGACTCAATCTGCACCGGCCTCGCTTTGATGTCGACGGATTTTCCCGCGCGAGCCGCCTTATAGGCTCGCTGTCCATCGACTTTTATTGCAGAGTACTGTGGTGGGGTTTGCTCTATTTCGCCAATGAACTGAGGAAGAGCCTTCTCAAGCTGACTTTTGGAAATCACGACTGGCTCATCTAGCGCAATGACTTCGCCAGTGATGTCTTCGGTATCACTGGTCAGCCCAAGTCGAAAGCTACCGATGTAAGTTTTCCGCTGCCGCTGCGGATACTGAATCAATTTGGTGGCAGGTCCAACGGCGACCAGTAGCACTCCAGTTGCCATGGGGTCCAGCGTCCCCGCATGGCCGACTTTGGTTTTTCGAGGGCAGCGGCGCACAATCCGATTCACGATGTCTCGCGAGGTTAAGCCCTTGGGCTTATTGACCACCGCTACGCCAATTAACAACATGCTTCCCTTTGGTTAGAAGAAATGTATCTTTGTTTCCATCATGCCCCATTTACGGCGCGATGGCGAACCGATCATTTTCTGGCTGAAACTTGACCGTGGAGGACTCTTTACCGGGACGCAGAACCTCCACTTCTTCGACCTTGTCAACAAGCGTTTTGGAAATCAACACTTCGCGAGGCCATGACTGTGCAAGGTATCCGTTGTTGCTTCCGACTTCGATCCGTCGCTGAAACGCGGAACCCTTCAAAAGCAACTGCATGCCTACACTGCCCGCCGGCAGTATCAAGCGAACCGACTTATCAGCTTCATTTTGATTTTCCAGGAGTTTCATTTTCCCGTTGTTCACGCCGACGGCAATATCGGCATCGCCGTCACGATCAAAGTCAGCCACTGCCGCGGCGTATGAGGCTTTGTTGATACTCACACCACTTTTGTTTGGCCAAATCGGCTGGAACTTGCCTCCGGGCCGACCCTGCACAAGCAAACTCATGCCGCCGTCCATATAACCTGTCTCTGGCTGAGAGGCAAAAAAGTTGTTGGCGAAAAAGATGTCTTCGAAACCATCAAGATCAAAGTCTGCAGCTGCTGCGGAAAACGTTGGGCTCAACTGGACGGTCGTATCCATCGGTTCGATGCGGAACTTCGCTCCTTCGTTCCACAAAATCGACGTCCGCAATTCGGTAACTTCGCGGTAGTCCTTCTCACGAATCGACGGTTCATAGATGTCGGTCAAAGAAGCCATCGCAAAACCTTCGAAGTTTTCAAACTTCTCGCCAATGAATGGCATGCAATGCGTGCTGCAACTGCGACCACGAACCGGATACTCAGTCTCTCCTTCGTACTCCGCTTCGACCAAATCCATAATTCCGTTGGAGTCAAAGTCACCATAGTAAAGTCGATGAGGATGCTCCGGAGAGGTGTGGTATTTCGTGTTGGTTCCGTGGTTGGTCACGATGTAGTCGAGGTCTCCATCGTCATCAAAGTCGCCTCGTTCAATGCCTCGCCACCAACCTGTGACCCCGTCTAGCCCGAGTTCTTTGGTGCGATTAACCAGCGTCCCGTTCTCGTTTCGGAAAACGGTCACCGGCGCCCATTCTGCCGCGACGATCAGGTCGGTCCAACCATCGCTGTCGAAGTCCGACCAAATTGCTGAATTGATCAGGCCAGCATTCTTCAATCCTTCGGCAACTTCATCGGTAACGTCGACGAATTTTCCGTCGCGATTCTCAAGCAAGCTACTTTGAGGCGTCTTTGGATACGAGCCAGGAACTGACCGCGAACCGACGAATAAATCAAGGTCTCCGTCGCGATCATAGTCGCCTGCCGATACGGTGCTGCCGCTGTTGAAAAGCTGGGGAAGCGTGCCCACTGGCGCTATTGAAAACTTTAATTCGCCATCGTTGATGTACAGCCTGTCGATCAATAGTTTATCGCCCGGATTGCACTCGTTGGATCCGCTGGCGATGTAAAGGTCGTCGTCTCCGTCTCCGTCGGCGTCAAAAAACAGCACGCCCATATCCTCAAAAACGCCGTGCTGCTCCCACGGACCTTTGGCTTTTTTGAACTTGCCTGTCTCTGTGTTCACGAACAAGGTGCCCGGTTGCCCCGCCGCACCGCCGCAAAACAGATCCGGTCGCTGATCACCATTGACGTCACCCCAAGCGACACCACCGCCAAGTTGTGAAAGCTGAAAGGGCAATAGTTGTTCCCGACGATAGTCATCAAACGGTCGCTCCTGATGGATGAAGTTAGCTGCACGCTTGATCGAGCTCTCTACAAACTGAGGTCCAGGCGTCGCTGCTGAAGCATCTTTCTCACGCTCAGTCGATTCAACAATCCGGTACAGTTGGTTCGGCTGAAAGTTGGTGAATTGCTGACTGGTTCCATCCGGCCAATGTACGTTGACCTCATCGATCGTCGTATTTTTAACGCCAAAATGTAGTTGCGGTGCATCCGACGAAATGTAACCGCGGGTAGGCTGAAGGTTCGCAGATTGCCGTTGATCGCCTTGCACAATTTCGACTTTGGTGCCAACACCATAAAAGTTGTTTTCATTGCAACGGAATTCGAAGGTGACTCCCGCATTTTCAGATGAGTTGTTTCGGTAGACCAAAGCCTTTTCGTAATAGTTGCTGACAATCAGATCTTGATCACCGTCGTTGTCGAGATCAGAAAAAGCAGCCCCGTGGCTGATGCCAAGGTTGTCCAAGCCCCACTTGGCTGCAACGTCCTCAAAATTTAGCTCCCCAAGATTTTGAAAAGCTTGGTTCTTCTCTTTGCGAGGCGGCAACGGTTTGTAATTGGGGTCATTCGGGGCAAGCCCTTTGTTGACCGCCAAGAGATCACTGTTCATCGAGTCCCTCGCATGACCGGTGGTCATGAACACGTCCTGCTTTCCATCATTGTCCATGTCCACGATCCGTACAGCCCATGTCCAGTCAGTCGAGGCCAGCCCTGTTTGGGCCGCGACTTCGAAGAATGAGTTCGCACCTGAATTTACGAACACGCAGTTCTTCATTGCTTGACGCGGTTCGCCGGCAGATAGGAACCAGTTGGCGTCTTGCATTTCTCCCATGTCGACTTTCTGCCTGAAGTGGGAGCTTCCGGCCATATCGCCAATAATTAGATCCGGCATCCCGTCCCCGTTAAGGTCACCCGAATCGACTCCCATGGAAAACCATGGCGTTCGAGTTACGGTCGTTGGCAGAACATCTTCGAATCGTCCATTGCCAAGGTTCCTGTAGAGACGATCCGAAATTTGGAAGTCGCTAGTAACGTAGATGTCTTGCCAACCGTCGCCATCGTAGTCCAGCCACTGAACAGCCAAACCTGGATCAAAACCTCCGATGCCAGCCTGATAAGTAATGTTCTCAAATGTTCCATCACCATTGTTGCGGTAAAAGACATCCTGCTCGCCAGCGCGGACAACTTTTCCATGAATCAGAGCGTAGTACTCCGACGGCGTAACTTTTGGTTTGTCCTCAACGTTTTCATCTTGGTAGGTTAGCAGATAAAGATCCAGATCTCCGTCACGATCGTAGTCACAAAAAGCGCCAACCTTGCCGGCGCCGACATAGTAAACACCCCGTCGCTCCGCCTGCTCCACAAACGTGCCGTCACCCTGATTCATGTACAGCAAAGTGGGGCCAGACATGTTGCATACGAACAAATCAAGGAACCCGTCATTGTCGACATCAGCAAAAGTTGCCCCCGACCCGTTGGAATGCTTTCCATCGACCTGTCCATTGACACCAGCGGCTTCGGTAACGTCCTCGAATTTCATGTCTCCAAGGTTGCGGTAAAGCCGATTGCTTACATCAGCCCCTGAGAAATAAATATCGTTTAGCCCATCGTTGTCGAAGTCTCCTATCGCGAGCCCGGAACCGGATTCGTTGTAGATGTTCTTGCCTTCTGTCAGAGCATCATTCGAGAATGTGACACCGCTATCTTCAACGATCTCGAAAAGCTTCGATCCTTCTGTTGGAACGCTGGGGTTGAGCGGACGAGCAAATACTCCTGATGATTCAGCAACTTCGGAGTAGCCTTCGGGCATTGCATCAAAGCCGACCGCTGCTTTCTTTCCCACCGGGTTCAGCGTTTCAATCGGTGCTACTTCGGCGGCGGGCTCCCAGCATATCCAGATAGTCAAAATGCCCAGCAAAAGGACAAGTGGAATAAGAAACTTCATGGCTGAACTCTTCGGGACAATTTTCCAATGCAAAGCACTCCATAGAGAACAAAGCATTCTATAAAGAAACCGCAGTCTATGGTGCCGAACGAAGGATCAATTTCCCGTCCTTGGCGTCGGTAGCATTTGCTTCCGATCGGGTACCGTCGGGCCACTGGACTTCGATGCTTTCGAGCTGTTCGAGTTCGGCGCGGGTAACACGAATGCCGTCGATCGCAGACTGCGATAGGTAGCTTCCGCCGGCAGTAAGTTCGATGGCTCGCGATTGCGATTTACCCCGCAGCAGAATGCGAGCACCGATTGCTTGCGGATTACCCCCCGACCCTTCGGCGTGAATCGTCAACGCAGGCTTCGCCGAACTCTCGTTGCGAAACAGGCGAAACGGCTCGTCGTTGACCGCAAACATGGCATCGGCATCACCGTCATTGTCAAAGTCAGCCAATGCCAATCCGTTTGCATCTCCACTGACAGAGATGCCACTGGCCGCTGGCCAGAGTGAGGCTACCTGTCCCTTGCCATCACCTTTCATTAGCAGGCTCAAGCCGCCGTCCATGTAGCCGGTTTCCGGTTGCGAGCCGAAGAAGTTGTTGGCGATTAGGACGTCTGGATTTCCATCCAAGTCAACATCTTCGATGGCGACGCCATAAGCAGGACTGGCCTGTGAGAGACGATCGAGAATCTCGATTTCGAAGAAGCCATCGCCGTCGTTACGCAACACGACCGATTCGAGAATGTTGACCTCATGGTAAGGCCTTTCTTTAGTGTCGGTTTCGTAGATGTCGCTCAAAGACGCTTTGGAGAAATCGTGGAAGGTGGCGAACTTGTCCGCGATAAACGGCATGCATCGTGAACTGCAACTGCGACCGCGAACCGGGTACTCTGTGTCGCCCTCGAATTCGGCTTCCACAAGGTCCAGCGTTCCGCTCTGATCGAAATCGTCGTAGTACAGGCGATGAGGATGTTCGGTCGAGGTGTGGTACTTGGTGTTGAGACCTTGATTGGTGACGACGTAGTCGATGTCGCCATCGGCATCGATATCGCCAGAGGCAATGCCGTGCCACCAACCTAGCTTGCCATCGAGGCCAGCGTCGACGGTGGCGTCTTTAAATTGCCCTTGTTCATTCTGAAGCACTTTTACGGCGCCCCATTCGGGAGCGATCAGCAAGTCGATCCAGCCGTCGTTGTTGTAGTCGGACCAGATGGCCGAGTTCACCAAGCCGCATTGCGAGATTACTTCGGCGATTTCACCGGACGCTTCGGTGAACGATCCCGATTCATTGATCAGGAGTCGGCTAGTGGGGACGATGGGATATCGCCCAGCTACGGATCGGGAGCCGATGAAAACATCCAAGTCGCCATCACGATCAAAGTCTGCCGCAGTGACGACGCTGCTGCTATCGGTCAGCGGCGGAAGCGCATCTTTTGCAAAAGTGAATCTGCCTGTTCCGTCGTTCAGGTACAGGCGGTCGCGGAAAAGCTCTGAATCGGCATCGAATTCGTTACTTCCGCTTGCCACCAGCAAGTCCAAGTCGCCATCCTGATCTGCGTCGAAAAATAGAATGCCCATGTCCTCGCTTGCCGCGTGGTCCGTCCAAGGGCCTTCGGCGGGCGTGAAATTTTTGCCACCACTGTTGATCAGCAATTGGCCGGATTGCCCGGCAGCACCACCGCAGAACACATCTTGAAAACCGTCACCGTTGACATCGGACCAGGCCAGGGAACCACCAAGTCGCGAAAGTTGGTACGGCAGTAACGGCTCGCGGGAAAAATCGTCGAAGTCGTTTTCTTGGTGGACGAATCCAACGTTTGCTTCATCGGTAATGTCTGCAAAGACTGGTGCGGGCTTGGGAACAACCGGACTCATGCCTTTGACTCCTTTGCCATCATCGATCGCCCGGTAAATGTGATTGACCGCAACATCACGAAACTCATACGCTGAACCGTCTGGCCACGTGACTCGCATTAGCTCAATGTTACTGTCGGAAGGCAAACCAAACTGGACAGCCATTGGGTCCGAAGAAAGGTAGCCGCGATTTAGAGTCAGGTCCCGGCGATAGTGCTTCCCGTCCTGTAGCAATTCTACTTTGCTGCCAACACCAAAGTAGTTGTTCTTGTCACTGCGAAACTGAACGATGACCCTCGCACCGTCGCTCGAATCGTTCCGATAGATGCTGGCCTGTTCGTAGAGGTTGTTAACGACCGCGTCGAGATCGCCATCGTTGTCCAAGTCGGCGAAGGCGGCAGCGTGACTGACGCCGTTGTGGTCCATTCCCCATTGGGGGCCAACGGATTCAAATTCAAGGTTTCCTTTGTTCCGAAATGCAAGATTGACGCCTTTGCGAGCAGGGATGTTGGCAAAAAACTCTCCCCACTTTTCGGGCGTTAAGTCGGGGTCATTGCGGAGTTCATCCATCTGTTTGAACAGGTCACCATTCATGCTGTCTCGTGAATGGCCGTTGGTGTAGTGAACATCCAGTAACCCATCGTTATCTAGGTCCACCATGCGAATGCTCCACGTCCAGTCCGTTTTCGCCATTCCGGTGATGGCTCCTTGCTCCATGAACTTGCCTGTGCCGGAGTTGACGAACACGCAATTCTGCATGAATTGTCGTGGCTCTCCCCAGACCAAAAACCAACCGCTTTGCGCCATGTCGCCCATGTTGACCTTTTGGCCGTAATGCGTTCGGTCTGCCATGTCTCCAACGATCAGATCAAGATGTCCGTCATTGTTCAGGTCACCGGCGTCCAAGCCCATGGAAAACCATGGAGTGTGTTTGACTGTCTCCGCAAGCACATCAGTAAACGTTCCGTCGCGATTGTTGCGGTACAGGTGATCCGGTTGCTTGAAGTCCGCGGTGGTGTAGATGTCTTGCCAGCCGTCGTTGTCGTAGTCCAGCCAGACGCCCGATAGGTTGGGCTCGTAGACGTCGCCGATGCCGACTTCTGAAGTTATCTTTTTGAAAGTGCCGTCGCCTTGATTCTGGAAGAAGATATCTTTCTCGCCGCCTCGAGCTTCGGTGTTGTTGATGACGACGGCGTACTCTTCGCATCCTTCGAGGACTTCCATCTTGCCGTCAACCATTTTGACAAAGTCATCCTGAGGCGGAAGCAAATCTTGGTAAGTAAGAAGGATGAAGTCCAGGTCGCCGTCTTGGTCGTAGTCACAGAAGTTGGCCTGCTTGCTGGCCCCCGCATAGTCAGCGCCGCGAAAGATGGTCTGCTCTTTGAACGTCCCGTCATTTTGATTGATGTACAGGATGTTGGGGGTGGCCATGTTGCAGACGTATAGATCGAGGTCCCCATCGTTGTCGATGTCAGCAAAAGTGGCTCCACTCGACCACGGGTTATTGCCTTGAATGCGTCCGTCGACGCCTGCCTCGAAAGTGACGTCTTCGAATTTGAAATTGCCGAGGTTCCGGAACAGGCCGTTGTCGATATCCGAACCGGTCATGTACACATCGATCAGTCCGTCGTTGTCGTAGTCACCCAACGCAATGCCGGCGCCTGTTTCCAAAAACAGACGCGACCGCGAACGTGACATCGTGTTGGCGTGTTTGATTCCCGAATCAGTGACACTCGTCATGAGTGTGGATGATTTTGAGCTCTGAACGGGCTCCAGTTTCTTGGCGTAGAGGTTGCTGTCGACCTTTTGGAAACCATCTGGAATCGCATCGAAAGCTATGCCGTCACTGTTGTTTTCCAGCTTCGGTGAAAATGTGTTGCTTGCGATTTCGGACTTTTCACAACCCGAACCAAGTAACAAAAGGGAGGCTATTGTAAGTGCGCAAAGTTCGCGGACGGGAAACTGCATAACGACTACCACGTAAACATTCGGTTGGCTCTGCGACTATTATTGGCGATAACACTGATCATTCAATGCTGCATCGAGCCGCGACAAAAAAAGGGCTTGATGTCGCTGACATCAAGCCCTAGGCATCTTCGATTCGTCAGAGTCCTTTTCTATTCTGACACGCCTGGAGAATACTTTTCTTGCTCTTCCGCGGTGTAGTTCTCCTGTTCAATAATTTTCTTGACCTCTTCTTCGCTGTCGCAATCGTGGACTTTTCCACCAGAAATTCCGACTTGGATGGTCCCGTCGACACCAATTTGCTCATAGCAGACGGGGTAGGCAGGCGAGAGTGGAGTCTTGTTGAGCCCCCAAATAAATTTAAAAGGTTCACCGTCACGACCAATCAGATAGTCATCGACTTTGGCCACGTCCACGCCCATGAAATCGAGACGTTTTTTTGCTTCGTCGCTGGATTCAAGGAACTTCGTCATTTGCTCAACACTGTCGGGCCCTCGATACTGGTTTAGCGAGACGTAGCACGTGTAAAGCAACGTTGCCTTTTGAATGTTTTCTTCGCTGTATTTGGAAAGCTCGCTTTTGATCGAGTCTCCGCCGCAGCCGACAAGGAAAAAGCAGGTGAGCAATGCAAAAGTCAGATAACGCATGTTTTCCATTTCAGGTTATTCAATGTAGAAAAAAAAAGCTGCCCACCAAGAGGTGGGCAGCCACAATTCGAATTCAGATTACTGATCCGTGATGTTGAAGATCGTGCCGTCAGAACGATGGCATGCTTGATAAATCACATCAAGCTGCATGTCAATGTTGACAGCGTGAACTGATCCGTCGCCCAGAGCGAAGTTTACAGTACCGGGGTGAGCCGAACCGAAACCGATGTCTTGACGATAGTTCGTTGAGCTTTGGATGGAGACAACGTTTGGATCATTCTGATTGTCAGGAATGAAACCGCCGTAGTTAAAGTTCGGAGAACGCATTGTTGGCCATCCGTTGTGAATGAAACCAGAGTTCTCCCACCAAGCAGTCCATCCATCAGGAGAGATCGTGGTGTAATTAAGCGCCGAAGCGGCCTTCTCACCGAACATGAATGTGTTCGAAGAACCATCGGAAGCTTGACCAAAACCGATAAGTGAGTACTTGTTCAGACCCAAGTTAGGAGCAGCAGTGTCGAACTGGACGTGACCACCACTGGCGATCAAACCAATCCAGATGTTGTTCTGCTCACCCGGGATCGGAGCTGCCGACGCATCGAAGTTGAAGCCTTGGCCACCAACAACGTTAACGGGAAGTCCACGATCTGTAAGGTACTCATGGTCAGCAAGGCAACCAGCGTAATCAGTACATGGGCGTTGCTCACCAGCATCAGGAACACTGACGTTGAAACGAGCACCACGTGATGGGCAGTTGTAAGCTGGAGATGGAGCAATTCCAAGTCCACGCAGCTGCCAAATTCCACCTGGTTGATCGCGAATCTTGCGGACGTTATCTGCTTCAACGAAAGGCAGAATTTGATAAGCCCACGAAAGATTCTCGCGTCCGAACGGTGACTTCGTTGGGTTGCCCCAAAGACTGTTGGCATCCGCACCGTATGAGTCTGGAGTCAGACCAGCAGATGGAAAATGCATGTGTGCAGATTCATAGTTCAGAGCACCAAGGGCGATTTGCCGCATGTTGTTCATACATTGCGTCCGGCGGGCGGCTTCACGTACCTGCTGAACAGCTGGAAGCAGCATCCCGATCAGGATGCCGATGATCGCGATCACGACCAGCAACTCAACAAGGGTAAAACCCTTCTTCGATGATTTCACAATAAGACCTCTTGCAAAAGGAAAGTAAACAATTGTTCCGACAAACAGACGATGTCGCCCGGAAAAGTGGATAGGGCAATAATTTGGTGTCAGAATCTATCTCTATGTTATCAGCATATCCTCTCCGTGGCAACTGTCAGTCCGATATAAGGCCGAAACTACTCCGTAATCGCGCTATGTTGATTGGATAGCCGTCAAAACCCGAGTTTTACCATACTGCGGTTGCCCTAATGGATGCGTAGACAACACTAGCGAGAAAATGTCATGAAACCGGTTGCAGGAAATTTCAAATTTGCGTGACGAACGCCGAGAAATCCGATGATCTGGGCATGGAAATAATGAGTTCAACGACTTACGAGACACTACCTTTTAAGCAACTCTGTCGTCCACGTTGCAAAAACGAAACTTCTACGAGGGCTCGTTGTCCTTTTTCCACTTAATGTTGCAGCCAAGAGACGGCCATTGAGGTTCGGCAATTTTCTCGCCAGCGATCATCGCTTCAATCGCTTTCGCCAACTCATTGCCAGTTGCCGGATTGTCCGAGTCGTAGACTCCCGACTTGATTCGAGTCGGACGCGTCTCATCGAACCGACCGCGATAGACGAGCTGATGATCCGAGTCGAACAGGAAGAAGTCTGGTGTGCATGCGGCGGTAAAGGCATGAGCCACCTTTTGCGATTCGTCATAGAGATAAGGAAATTCATAGCCACGAAGACTGACTTCCTCTTTCATCTTCTCTGGAGAATCCAAAGGATACTCCGTAACGTCATTGCTGGAGATCGCAACGACTCCAACTCCCGCAGCGATGAACTCTTTCGTCCGGCCAGCAAGTTTCTCAGAGAGATGAATTACATAGGGGCAATGGTTGCAGATGAACATGACCAACAGCGGCTGGCCAGAGTAGGCTTCATTGGTAACTTGCTTTCCTGTCGAAACATCGGGAAGTTCGAACGCGGGAAGACTTGATCCAAGTTTTAACATGGTTGATTCAGTTAACGCCATTTTTGCTTTCCTGTTGTCTTTCGAAGAGTTACGATCTGGCAGTCAATCTATCGCCGTTAACCAGTGACATCAACAGTTTACGAATGATCCAAATCCAAAACGAAGCGATCGATACGAATTCGATTACTGAATTCGTTGGAAGTGAAAACGCCGGCGCTGTCGTGTTGTTTGTTGGAACGACTCGGCGGATGACCAATGGCAAAGAGACGCTGCGGTTGGAATACGATTGCTATAAACCGATGGCGTCCGCGGAACTGGGAAAGTTAAGAACCGAAGCTCTGCAACGTTGGCCGCTAACAGAATGTGCGATTGTGCATCGGACTGGCGTCGTAGAAAACGGCCAAGCCAGCGTCGCTGTCGCTGTCAGCAGCCCGCATCGAGTCGATGCGTTCGAGGCCGCGCAATGGATCATGGATACGCTCAAGCGAACCGTTCCAATTTGGAAAAAAGAACAGTGGGCCGATGGTTCGACTGAATGGGTGCATCCGGAATCGAAAACGGATGATCCTAAAAATCAGGCGGGTGAGTAACGCCGCCGATCGAGATCTTGCCTTGCTTGATCTCCAATGTTTCCAGTTCGATGTAGCTGCCTCCATCGTCCGGCTTGATCATCGAATCTGGGAGGTCGACGATGGCCACCGTTTCGGCTCCCTCGTTTTTCCATTTGAGTTCGAGACCCGATTTCCTCGCTTGTTCGGTCAATTGATCAGCAATGGCCGCGATTGGCACAGGAATCATCCCGGAGTGAATTGACTTGATGCGAATTCCAACTTGATTGATGACGCCTGTAAGGAAGACGTCGGCGTCGATAATCGCTACGCCGCGAAACGGTTTCAAGCTGCAACGAAACGCCAACGTCACAGATTCTTGACCCACAACGATTTGCGGATCGGTCACTTCGGGCGGAACTAGGCCAGGGAATTTCTCCTTCAAATCCCACGCAAGCCAACCGTTGATTTGAGGTTCCGAAAATGAGGCTGTCCAAGTCTCAGAAGTCAGGACTGAGTTTCTTAGGTTCAGCAACCGAGTTTCCATTTCGCTGCCGTTTTTTCGCTGTATTTTCGGATCAACTTTGAGCGCTTGACGGTAAAAATCGGGTTCCGACTGAGCCATTTGGAGCAAGAGATAAACTCCTGCTGCGGCCAGTCCAGCGATCACCACAGCGGCGATCACTAGGCGGCGAAGCCACTTAGCGAACGTGGAAATCGTCGGACTTACATCGAGATCTGCATCGAATTCGCTTTTAAGGCTCATGTCAGATTCGCTTTTTGAATTTGGCATGAGCTTCCAGAATGTGTGCGGTGCGATTAAGCTGACGTCATGGGTTCGAGTTCGCTGCTCGACATGCTTCATTTATATAACAGTTCAGTACAAACGATGAACCGGCAATTTCCGCGACTGTTGACATCTTTAGTTCTTTTGCTGACGTTTTGTTTCGCTGGGTGCGACTTGGGAACGTACAACAAGCGATTCAAGGAACGTGATCGACCAAAGGCTGCCGAGCAAGCAAAGGAACCTGGCGACAAGGATTCAGCTGATTCTGAATAGTTGCTCCGAACCAAGCCTGATCGTCCACGACTCTCCTGCGAAATTTGCAGAGTCTTCGTCAAAGACAAGCAACGCATCGCTGTCCAGTTCACCGCTCCAAGTGCCGAACGCATATCGCTCGACGACACCGCGATTGTTGGACACCGGCCCTTCGAAGTTCAAATAAGCGTTTCGGTGATCTGCCAGCTTTGTTGCTTCGGTGCTGTCGCCGAGAAGTGGAAGTTTTGAAGTCGCCCAGGTTGCCAGCGCGTTGCCATCGGGACCTTCGAACATTAAGTCGAAATGGCGATCTTCAGTTCGCGCATCAGGTTTTGCGTTTGGTTCTGGCGGAAGGTGATCGAGAAAAACAAACTTCATGGCATCGAAGATTACGCGTCGCGTCTACCAAAGACAATGCAAGATTTCTTTTTTGGTTGTCAGTACCTGCACTTCGGCAATTCCGGAAAACGCTTCGAAAACATGGCCCTTGGCTTTGGGAAATTTTTCGAAGGGAATGCGAATCTTTGTTCGTCGGTAAGATGTCGACGCAGCGAATCAACTTTGTACAACCACAGGAAGTCAATCGTCTCGTAGAGGCTGTAAATTTTTACATCCTGTGTTTGTCGCCTTGGCAGGCCAGCTGTAGCATCGTCGCCGTTGCGCGGGTTGATGACTTCAAACCAGATGCGGTGATCGTGATGCTCGCTTCGTTGACTTTGATTCGGCACTGTTCTGACTTGAATGAATCGTCAACTTGGATTTTGATCGTGTCGTCGGAACCGGTCTGTCCAAAATGAGGCATATTGCGACGCTTGATTAGTTTCGAAACGAATTCGAGGTGATTTTCGAAGTCGTGGTTTTCCAGAGGCAATGACTCGGAGATTTATTTCCGGAAGTCGAACGGGGCCTCGTCTGGGGCGTCTGGGGCCAATTTGAATTCTCGAGGAGCCGGAATGGTGGGAGTCAGCTGATCAGCGAGCAGGAGGTTTGAGCTGCAGATCAACAATACAAGGCAAATTGCGTGCAAGCGTCGCATCATGAGATAAAAGTTTCTTTTTGAGACGAAGTGGGCAAGGGTTGGGTTAAAAGCTTTTTTCAAATCGTTCTGATAGCGTAGTCCCCCTAATTACAAGTTCTGGCCCGCAAATTGCTTCCAAAGGAGATGAATCCGCTAGGACGAGTCGTTCAAGTGTATTAAGATTGGAACAGCGGCCGGAAGAAGGAATTCCTTATTTGGCAAGCCATCGTGTTGATGAGGCTTTGTCGATATCGGGTCTGTTGGTATTCCACCCACAACGAACATATTACATTCAGGAGCTTAAATGAGCATCTCACCCAAGAATTCGAAGCGTGGTTTTACGCTTGTCGAACTCCTCGTCGTCATCGCGATTATCGGCATCCTTGTCGGTCTACTTCTGCCAGCAGTTCAAGCAGCACGTGAAGCTGCTCGTCGTGCTACTTGCCAAAACAACATTCGCCAAGTCATGCTGGCTGCCACGAATTATCAAAGTGCTCAGCAGCGTTTTCCAGGGGGAGCAAGTTCTTCTGTTGGGCAGACGGTTGGTAGCAACATCTTCGGAGCGAGTCTTTTCGTTGACCTTCTGCCTTACCTAGAGCAAACGGCACTTTTCGAAAACATTAAAACAGAATTTGCAGGTGGTGGTTCGCCATTGCTACCTGACGCAACCCCTTCGCCTGCCGATATTCAGCAGTCGATGTTGATTTGTGCGTCGGCTTCCCAAACGGATGGCGGCGACGACCTTACTGGTGGAGAATTCTCTTCGCACTATGTCGGTATTTCTGGACCGGGCGTAGCTGACGTTGATGGCGGGGGAATTGACGTTCGGGTGGTGGGAACAGACGCTAATACTCCTTTGGCTGACCCGATCGGCTTGGATGGTGTTTTCTCTCCGTTCTCTAATGACCGAGTCGTGAGAATGCGGAACCCAGCGGTTGGCGCATTATGCTCGGCCTATGTTGCGGGTTCGAATGCACCCGGCACTAGCTTTAGGGGTTACAAAAACAACAAAAGCGTTACGTTCAGCGACATCGGGGATGGGTCATCGAACACGTTTGCCTTTGCAGAGTTTTCCGGCGGTGAAGACAAAGTAAACAACTACACGCCACTTCGAGGTAGTTGGGCGGTTGGGGCTATGGGTTTTCTTGGCCAAAATGCATCTGGTGCACCGAACGGCTTTTTCGTTCCAACTCAGACTTACCAAGTCAAAACTGTTACGTTTGCTTTGAATTCGAAAAACCCTGCACACTACAATAATTTCATCAATTCAGCTCCAATCAATAGCAGCCACCCGGGTGGCGTGAATATGGCTCGAGCTGACGGTTCAGTTTCTTATGTTGCAGACGACATTGAGCTCAATAGCCTGTTGTTCCTTTGTGGCGTCGATGACGGCCAAGTCATCAACGACTTTTAATCTGCGATAGATTTACAATTCAAAGCCAGCTCGTTTCGAGCTGGCTTTTTTCATGGAGTGGGAACATTGAAAGCGATCACGCTTAAAGACATTGAGTCCGTTGAAACCATTGATCTGGCTGAGCCAACAATCGAATCAAACACCGATGCGATCGTTCGCGTCACGATGGCTGGGCTCTGCGGCAGTGACTTGCATCCTTTCTTCGGTCGTGAATCAGGGCTCGATCCGAACACGGTGATGGGCCACGAAATGGTTGGCGAAGTTGTTGACGTTGGAAGCGAGGTTTCCGGGTTCGCGGTGGGGGATCGCGTTTTCGTACCGTTCTCTTCCAACTGCGGTCGATGCTTCTATTGCGAAAACGATTTGCCATCCCGTTGTGAAGTCGGACAGCTTTTTGGTTGGGTCGAAAACGGTGTTGGGCTTCACGGTTGCCAATCCGAGTACGTCAGCGTTCCGTTCGCCGATGCGACTCTGATGAAAGTTCCTGAATCGGTCAGCGATGAAGCGGCGTTACTGCTCGGTGACAACTTTTCGACCGGTTTCTACTGTGCTCAGATGGCGGTTTGCGGTCCCGGCAAAGTTCACGTCGTGATCGGTTGCGGCACCGTCGGACAGCTTTGTTGTATCGCTGCCAGATCGATGGGAGCCGAAACAATTGTCGCGATCGATCCATTGGAGTCACGTCGCAAACAGGCCGAAGCACTCGGGGCTCGAGCCATCTCGCCAAGTGCAGCTGACGAAGAGATAAAATTACTTTCTGATGGCCGCGGTGCCGATTGCGTGATGGAGTTGGTTGGACTGCCTGACGCCCAGCAGCTCGCGTATCAATTGATTCGACCCGGTGGAGTCATGTCGGTCATCGGTTGTCACTGTACTCCTGAATTCCAATTTGGACCATCAGCAGCTTACGACAAGAATTTGACTTATCGGACGGGCCGATGTCCCGCGCGACATTTCATGGATGTGCTGACCCCGCGAGTTGCCGCGGGTGAGTTTGATCTGAGCGGTTTCGTGACACACGAATTTGGTATTGAGGAAAGTGTCAAAGCGTATGACGTGTTCTCGAAACGATTGGACGGTTGCGGGAAGGCCGTGATCCGATTTTAGTTCAGTGGTCATTCTCCCATTGGGCGGTGGAATCGGTGGCATAAGCCTCTGGCTTGTGAGTTGCATTTTCACAGGCCAGAGGCCTATGCCACCTACCTATTCTACAAATCCAAAATCCCATCGGCCGCGTGCTTCTTGAAAGTCTCCAACGACTTCCGGATCCCCTCTTCAATCGGTGTCTTCGGCAAACCGGGAAACGCAGCGTCGACTTTCTGGTCATCCAAATCGCAGATGAACAGGTTGGGAGCCGCATTTTCTTCGATTCCCAAATCAATTTTCGTCATGCCCATATCCGTCGCGACGGTTTTCGCAGCTTCCAGAAAATCAGCGACAGGAATCGTCTTGCCTTTGATGTTGAACGACTCGCAGCCTTCAAACGGCAACATGCAAACGCCTGCGAAATGGGCTCCAACGTCTTCTACGTAATGATAATTTTCACGTCCTTGATACGGCATGCGAAACGCAACCGCATCGCCATCGGCTGAACCTTTGGCGATTGATTTCAGTGCAACCGTCGGAGCCGAAGTCTTTCCGCGATCCCGTCCGGGGCCGTAAGTTGTATTGAGCCTTAAGGACACGGTAGGAATGCCGCTGCGGTCGTGAAACAGAGCGGCCAAATGCTCTCCAGCGACTTTCCAGACACCGTAGTAGTTCGGCGGAGCCAGCGTTTCGCTTTCGGGAATGATGTCGCCGGGATACATGGAACGCTTGCCGTAAACTGCGGCAGAACTGGCGAAGACGAATCGTTCAACTTTGGTTTCGAGTTTCTCGACCGCAGCGAAAAGGTTCAGCGTCCCTGTGACGTTGATTTCAACACCCTTTGCTGGAGTCGAATCACAGTCAGGAGATTGGAGTGCTCCAAGATGCATGATGCGGTTCGGCTGGTGTTCCTGAAGCAACTTCTCCAACGCAACACTGTTGCCAATGTCGACCGATACGAATTGGAGCTTTCCCGACTGGACAAGTTCGTCGACCGAATCGCCAAACCAAATCTTCAAAAGCTTTGGATCGCCGGTTCGCGACGCGATGATGATCGAATCGATTTCCGAATCGTGGTTCGTTAGTAGATTGTGGATCGCGGAGGCTCCGATGCAGCCAGTTCCGCCGGTGATGAAGATTTTTGACATGTGTGTGTTCGGTAAGATAGATTGAGTTGGAGTCACAAATCACAACCCGACGCGTGAGCGAGGGACTGGTTGCGACTTGCTTACGCGCTTTGAAGTTGCACTATATCGGCGCATCCCGAAGGGATTCAAGCCATTAGCCGGTGATAAGCGCAGCGTCATCACCGGATTCGGTCGAAAGCAGACATGATCCCGAAGGGATCACAGCGGGCGTTTGCTGCGATCCCTTCTGGATCGAATCTGCATCCTTAGGGTTTCCGGAGGTGGTCGCTACGCTCGACCTCCGGCTAATGGCTGAAATTCCTTCGGAATAAAAATTTGTGTAACTTCAAAGCTTACGTGTCGGGATATGAGCTAGTTTGATCAGACTTTACGTATCGCGGGAAGAATAACTTGGTTGTTTTAGCATTCAAAAAGTCCGTTTTCGGCTCGGAGAGCCGAACGAAAATGTCGCTCAGCTCTCCGAGCTGTTAGCGAACCCGGACGTTATTCTCCCCTGATCCTAAGAATTGCTTTTGTCGTTTGTGCGGAGATCGAATCGTGCATCGCCTGCATTGCGTTCTCAAACGCGTACTCTTTCGAATAGACATCCACGGGGAAAACGCCGCGTGCGAGCAAGGTTTGGGCGTTTTCGAAATCTTCTCGATTTGAACCCATGACGCCGGTCATCGTTTGGCCACTTCGAACAAATGGAGTTGCCTGGAAAGTGACATCGCTGCCGAACGTTGCGACGACGCAAATGGTTCCCTCAAGCTGAACTGCGAGTCCCGCCGTTCCGAGTGCTGGTGGAGCCCCAGAACATTCGATCAGCGTATCGACAGTCCCCAATTCGTATTCGTCTCCGAAACGTCTGCCATCCAAGTCATCGATGCCGGATTTGAGCTGTTCATGCAAAGGTTTTTCGGGGCTGACAACGATCGGAATAAACCCACGTTGCTCAGCAAGTTTCAATCGCACGTTGCGATCGTTTTCGATGCCAGTAACCGCAACACGTGCTCCAGCAGCTTTGGCCAGTTCGGCGGCCATCATGCCGATGATGCCGCAACCAGAAACGACAACGTCCATCCCGGGCTGAATGTTGCACTTTCGATAAATTCCTTGCACAGCAACAGAAAGCGGCTCAGCAACGGCTCCTTGAAGAGCCGTCAAACCGTGACGCAGCGGCATGCAGCGTTCGACGTTGACGACCATTTTTTCCGCCATGGCTCCATCGCGGTGGAAACCAAAAATCTTTTTCTTACGGCAGTAGTTCGGGCGTCCGCGGCGGCAGCCCCGACACTGATCATTGCCACAGCCTCGCATTGGCACGATGCAGACCTCGTCGCCGACTTTCAGGTCGTGGGAATCAGAATTTTCGGTGTTCGGACCGAATGCGACAATTCGACCACTGCACTCATGCCCGATCGTTCGAGGCCGCTCGACCCAATCAAAGTTTGGCTTTGCGAGACTGGCACTATTGTCAGAGCCGCAGATGCCGACGTACAGCGGCTGTACGAGAACCTCGCCAGCGGCTGGCTCGGGAAGCTCAACAGACTCAACGGCGAGATTGGCCGTCAAGTCGTCGGCTCCTGGCTTAATCGGCGTACTACTGTGTAAACGAAGGGCATTGATGGTTTGGCTCACAGAGTCGCTCGCTATAATATGGGCTTAGAAAAGAGATCGACGGCGAAAGTAGATGGACTATATTCCTGATTCGCCAAACACTTTCCCAACAAGGCCAACATGATACTCGCATCAGTGACATTTGAAAATAAACGCAATGCCATCTTTGGCGTTGTTCTACTGTTCGTATCTGTAATGTCAGCAACGAGTGTTTTTGCGCAGCAGGACAGCAAGAAGGAGTCGAAGCAAGCTCAGGCAGCCGAAGAGAAAGTCGAAAAAAAGAAGCCGCGAAAATACCAAGGAAACGAAGCGGACTTCCTCCGGAAGATGCAGTTCGAAGCCGTTGAAAATGACTCGGCCAACTGGATTCATTGGGGCGACCGAAAGGACAAGTTTTCCAACTGGACCAATCACTCCAATCGCTTGATCCCCGTCTACACGTTTGGGGTGTCATTGAAAGCTTATCGTGGCAAAGAAAGCGTCTATCGCAGCAAAGAGAAATTGAAAAAGATCTACGGCGTTGTCCCGAAAGACACTTATAACCGCGACGCCCGGTACCTCGATCAGACAGACATCTACCGTTTGCAGCAAGACGCAGTCAAAGCGGGCAAGAAAAATATCATTCTGTTTGTCTGCGATGGAATGGATTGGCAGACGACGCAAGCAGCTTCGATCTACAAAAATCAAAAAGTCACCTACGCCAGAGGCCAGGGTAAAGGGTTGGCGTTTTTGGACTACCGGACACCGCAGTCGACTTACGGATACATGGTGACGAGCCCTTATGCGAAGTCAGCCAAGTTTGACGTCAACAGTCAGATTGTTGAGTCGGTGGCCGATGCGAGTGGCGGATATTCACCGGTTCTTGGTGGGAAGACTCCGTGGAGCCCGCCGGGTGACCCGAGTTACCTGCTGGGAAAGTCAGCAAGCAAGGGGCATAGCTTTACCGATTCGGCTGCTTCGGCGACTTCGATGACGACGGGGAAGAAAACGTTTAATGGGTCGATCAACGTTGGGCCAGAAGGCGACCAACTGAAGACGATTGCGCATCAACTTCAAGAGGAGGGGTTCGCGATCGGCGTCGTTAGCAGCGTACCCATTTGCCACGCGACGCCAGGTGCAGCTTATGCTCACAACGTGAACCGCAGCGACTACCAAGATATTTCTCGGGACCTGTTGGGGCTTCGGTCGGTGGCTCACCGCAAGAAAGCGTTGCCGGGCGTCGATGTGTTGATCGGTGGCGGTTGGGGAGAGATCAAAGAGGATGATACGGAAAAACAGGGAACCAACTTTGTGCCGGGAAATACTTATCTAGCGGAAGCCGATTTGAAGCAGATCGATGTCGACAACGGTGGCGATTACTTTGTGGTTCAACGTCATGAAGGTGAGAGCGGCGCGGAGTTGCTTGCCGATGCGGCTTTGTTAGCGGCGACCGATGGCAATCGTCTGTTCGGATTTTTCGGTGGCAACGGCGGCCATCTTCCTTTCCGAACTGCTGACGGATCCTACGATCCAACACGAGGGGTCTCGCGAGCCGATCGCTACAAGAAATCTGACGTGAAAGAAAATCCAACGCTTGCCAACATGGCGACAGCGGCTCTAGAGGTCCTAGAAAGTCGCACGAAGAGCGGTGTTAACAAAGGCATGTGGTTGATGGTCGAGTCCGGTGACATTGACTGGGCCAATCACAATAACAATCTCGATGATTCGATTGGTGCCGTTCTCAGTGCCGACGAAGCTTTCAGCGAGATCGTCGCCTGGGTGGAAAAGAACAGCAGCTGGGAAGAGACGGCTCTGATTCTGACCGCAGACCACGGCCACATGATGGTGTTGGATGATTTGAAAGCTTTGATCGAGAAGAAATAGCTCTCCGTCTTGGAGAGAGAGCTCATCAACGTAGCACGGTGGTCCCCACCGTTTGTTGCATGTCTACGGCGGAGACCGCCGTGCTACGATGTGCGTTCGTCCCCACCGTTTGTTGCATGTCTACGGCGGAGACCGCCGTGCTACGATGTGCGTTGGTCCCCCACCGTTTGTTGCATGTCTACGGCGGAGACCGCCGTGCTACGTTGTGCGTTGGTCCCCACCGTTTGTTGCATGTCTACGGCGGAGACCACCGTGCTACGTTGTGC
Source organism: uncultured Pirellulaceae bacterium (assembly GCA_938010615.1). Taxonomy (GTDB): domain Bacteria; phylum Planctomycetota; class Planctomycetia; order Pirellulales; family Pirellulaceae; genus Mariniblastus. The sequence goes on from CALLUY010000053.1 coordinate 42,498, forward strand.
GTTGGTCCCCACCGTTTGTTGCATGTCTACGGCGGAGACCGCCGTGCTACGTTGTGCGTTGGGAAACGTCGGCATGCTTGGTGCTTGGCTTCACGATGACTCGATGTCTAACCGCTAATTTCCGTGATGTGCCCCCAGTGCCCCAGAGGGATGGTGTTGTCTTTGGAAAGCTACTTCTGCGATTCCTTCTTTGCTTTGGCTTCTCGCGCTTTATCCAACTCGTCCCAGCGTTTCTTCATCGCTGCTCTGCGGATTTCATCTTCTTTTCGCAACTGTTCAATCGTTGGCTTTCCTTCCGTCGCGTCGATCTTTCTGTCGCTTGCCGAAATTGCGATATATACCTTCGTGTTCACTGGCGGAACGTTCTCCGTAAACGCTTCGAAAAGTGATCCTCGCTCCGCTTCGCTGCTTTTAATCGAAACGTCGATCATTGCATCGGGCTGGTTTGCGACGTTGATCATCGGACCATCATCCGCGAAATACTTGTTGCGCTTTTCATACGGATCGTAACTTTGAGAGCTTCCCCCGAAAACGAAGTCGCAAGCCATCGCTTTGCCCGTGTCAGTATTTCGGATCATGTCCTGAGCCCTGCGTTTGATTAGCTTGCCGTTATCGTCCGTCCACGAGACTTCGATGTTCATGATTGGACCGTTGACCGGATAATACTTTTCGCGCCAAATCATCGGCTGGCCGGGATTGATATTCAATGCCAACAGCGTCGCATGAATTTCAGATGCTTCCGCGTGAACCGAAACCACGGCTTCGTGTTCCTTCGTGTCTCGCGGACAAGCAAACATTTCCAGTAAGCCTTCCTGCACACAAATGACTCCACGAACGATGACACGTTTGTTCTCTTTGTCTGCCCAAATGTGGTTTTCTTTGCTCATCCGAGCCCACGTTTTTGGGATCTCGATCGTTTGCTTTTCGAATTCTTCGTTCTCTTTCCGCAACAGCGTCGCCAGATCCTGTTTCGCGGGCTGACTAGATTCCAGACCCTTAGGTTCGATTGGGGACACCGCGGCAGTTTTTGCAGGCGTACTATCCTGAACCGAACCAATGGTTGTTGGAATCTCGTCGTTGTCTTCAACCTGAACCGCATCAGCGCAGCCGCAATGAATCGATAGCGTTAGTCCAAATAGAAAGAGCGATCTGATTAAAGTACAGCCAGTCATTCGTGATCCCTTAAGTCGTCTGGTTCGTTGCTGCAAGTATATGGCTATTTCCGGCAATCGTCATGTGATGGCAGTTCTGGATTCTTGTTCGTGATGCTGATATTTTTCGTGAAGCTCAAAAATCCCAAACTTAAACATTCCTGCCGTGAAAATGCTGAAATTCGGTTTCACGCTGTTATTATTGGCTCTTAATCCTCGTCAAAAACATTGCTAAATGATTTCACAGAACCCCGAAAACTTATCCCAATCGATGTCAGAAAAGGAATCAACACCGCAGTCCAATGAACCGACGCTCGGAGAGTCAAACGTCGAATCGAAATTGAATCTGTGGATGGATCGTATTTCAGATGACTGGATCAAAACGGTCAAGAAAGTTTCCAAATCAAAACCACTGACGAAGTCCTCCAAAAAGGCAGTGAAGCGAATGTGTTTTGGGTTGAGCACAGAGTTGGTCGACAAAGCTCAGCCGCTAATCGCCCACATCGGATCAGGAACGAGAGCGATTCCCGAGTTCGAGCAACTGGCCGGCCTGGCAGAATCAATCAGTTCCAGCATTCAATCAATCGAACACGGAGAACTGGAGTCACATTCCCAGGAAGTTTTCGATGCTCATTCAAAGTCGAACCAACATCAACTTCTGGCGGCATTCTCTTCATTGTTGGTTGCGATGAAACTGCGCGAGGCGGTGCTGCACGGGACCGATCTTCAATTCGAGCGGATCATTCGCTCGCTGCAGAATCTTCAGTGTTGTGTTAGTGCTGCCAGCGAAGAAGATGCGGTTTTGCTCCATCAGTGGTTGGCGATTGAATTGCCGATGGTCATTGCTTCGCAGCTGTTTGAAGTTAAGCCATTCAAGAAAGAAGGAAAGCAAGCTGCGAAACGGTTCGTTGAGGTGACTCGCAATCTATTGGACTCTGACGGTTGGCCAGGCTCAAACTGCATGACGCATTTCGGCGCATTGGTTGCAAGCTGGACTCGATGCGCTAAGCTTGCCGAAGTGTGTAAATTCAAGCTCGGGTCGAGCTTTCTGGCTCAATTAGAATGGGTGGCCGAGCAGTTCGTTCGATTGCATGGGCCAAAACGTCGACTCGTGTTTTCTGGCGACGGGGCAGTCAAAACGGATGCAGCATTTGCCGAGTTCGTGATGCAGTTGGCGTCCAATGATAAACGAACGTTGGCGACGGCAACGGTCAGCGGATTGCTTGGACCAAAAGTCACTGGCGTTAAAAAACCAGACGTCAAATCGTTGTCGGATGCGACTTGCGTGTCTGAGTGGGCTCAGTCTGCGATTCTGAGAAGCTCATGGAAGCCAAAATCATCCGTTGTCGCGATTGATTTTTCCAATCCTCAGTGTCGAATCGAATTGGCCGCGAAAGATCGACTGCTGTCCGGGATCTTGCAGCTCGAGGTCCGTGACGACGGCGAGCCCGTCGCGTTGGGGAAGAGTGGCTTCGACCTAGTGTGTGAACTTGATGACGACGAAGTGAGCTATGTCGAGCTGGAGCTTCAACAGAATGGTATTCAGATTTTTCGTCAGTTGATGCTATCCAAAAAGGATCGATTTCTATTCTTCGCCGATTCGGTAAGCAAAAAGGGCGCTGGTGAACTCGACTATCGATTGAAACTTCCGCTCGCTGCAGGCGTCGACGTGATCCGTGAAAATGGAACGCGTGAAATGTACCTGAATCGAAAAGGAAAAGGGATTCGGTCTTTGGTGCTGCCGATTTCATTGCCAGAGTGGTCGGCTGAAAGATGTCGTGGTCTGTTTCTGCCGGAAGAATCTGTCGACAATGGTAGCAAGCTGTTGAATGCCGAAAAGTCGGTTCAACTTCCACCAGAAGGTGGAGCACTTTACAGTCCGTTGTTTTTCGATCTGGATCCAGAGCGGAGTCGTCAGAAAAGAACCTGGCGATCTCTAACCGTTGCGGAACAACTGAACATTGTCAGACCTGAGGTGGCGTCTGCCTATCGTGTTCAAGTCGCAGAGCAGCAGTGGGTTTTTTATCGAGCTCTGCAGTCGATCGGAAATCGAACCTTTATGGGGCAGAATTTCAATGGTGACTTTTACGCGGGTCGATTTTTTGAAGACGGTCTCGTGGGCGAGCTAGTTCAAGTTGAGTAACGAGTTTCATGGAAGAAAAATTCAAAGCCAATCTTGCTGAAGTCAGACAGCGTATCGCCGCAGCGGCCTCACGTAGCGGTCGAACTGATGCCGACGTGACACTCGTCGCGGTTACCAAATACGTGGACGCTGAAACGACACGGCAAATGGTCAACGCCGGCGCCGATACCTTAGGTGAAAATCGACCTCAAGTCCTTGAAGAGAAAGCTAACTCTCTTTCGGATCTGGACATCCAATGGCACATGATCGGGAACTTGCAGCGAAACAAAGTCAAGCGAACGCTGGCTCATGCGACGCTGATTCATGCGCTGGATCGCGATTCGCTGGTTGATGCTGTCGCAAAAGAAGGGGCTGCTCAGGATCGGCGGGTTCGTTGCTTGCTGGAGGTAAACGTTTCCGGTGAAGAATCCAAACACGGCTACGCGGCGAACGAAGTTGCTGCCGCGATTGAGCGCATCATCGCCCTGCCCTCGATTCGTTTGGAAGGCCTTATGTGCATGGCCGGGCTCGCCGGAGATGCCGATGATGCTCGCCGAGAGTTTGCGATGCTGCGAGAGATCCGTGACGCACACGCGAACGTTCGCACGGACAACGTCGACTTGCGTGATCTGTCGATGGGAATGAGCGGTGACTACGAAGTCGCGATTGAAGAAGGCGCAACCATTGTGCGTGTTGGGTCCGCTCTGTATCGCTAAAGAGCATGTTAAAACTTCGTCCACCGATAGTAGCTCGACTCTCCGAGTCGTGTTTTGCGGTTCCAAACGACTCGGAGAGTCGTGCTACTTTGGTTTTGAAATGTCTTCTAGACGGAATGCAGCCTGTTAAACTTTGCGGGCCAGTCATTTTTTCGCCTCGCGTGGACCAGCTGTGTCCAAGAAACCGCGATCTCCTCAATAGAACAAAGGATCTGTTAAGGAGTTAACCATGGTTCAATTCATCATCACTGCAGGGTTTTTGGCTGGTTTTTGGATGGCTTTCCTGGCACTTCATCCGGGAACGCCCCGAAACCCAATTTGCTAGTTTCATTTCAAGTTGCCCTTGGATTTTCCATCAAAAAAGGCGATTGTGGTTATCATTGAAGTAGGCGGACTCGACGATCACATCCGGCTAACTGACCATGACAACCTTCTCTGTGAAACAACATGCCGCGTAAGAAAATCGAGACGAATCTGGCGTATGAGTCCCTCGAACGAAGAGCCATGCTGGCAGCTGACGGCTTGGTCGTCGCAGACTATCGCGACGACTTCACAAGCACCGAATCCGCGTGGACTTATGGTTTCAATACTTCGGAATCGTTGAGAGATGATCTCGAAATAAGCTCACTGGGTGGCGACCGCGTTCTTCGTCCGCTTAATCCAACTAGCGACACCGGCGCTCTGATTTTGACGCCAACAGGTGGCCATCCAGGTCGAGCCTCCAATCGATTTGCCATCGCGTCTTGGACTGCGTCGCAGTCCGGAGTGTATTCGATTTCGGATTCGTATCTAAGCGTTCCATCTTTTGACTACGACGGCTCCGACGGCGTAGAAGTTCAAGTTTTCGTCAACAATCATACGCCGCTCCAACAGTCGATTGTTGATGTCGACCAGTCCGGATTCTTTGACCTGACGATTGGGCACTTGAATGCCGGCGATTCAATTCGTGTCGCTTTCGGAGCAAACGGAAATCATGCCTTCGATCGATTCGAGACGGATTTCTCAATTCGGATTCATGAGGATCGGGTTCAGCCGTTGGCGAATTTCCGAACCACCGTCAATGCATCGCAAACCGTGGACTCACAGGGTCGAGTCAATCTTTCGCAATGGCGGACGTTGTGGAACGCGCCAGATGGTTGGAGTAGCAGCGGAGCGACTGGCGATCAAACCACGGGGTCAATCGATGATGTCGATTCCTATCTTCCACTTCTCCGCGCCAACCAAGGCCTGTTAACACCAACAGGTATTGATGAGGTTTCCAACGCTCCGCAGTACTATTTGAGTTTCGGTCAAACGGGTGGACATACGGGAGTTGGCTTCGGTGAGTCTTCAGCGTTCCAGGACCGCTACGCGATTGCCGCGTACACCATCGAGCGGTCCGGGCGATACAGTTTGACCGATAGCTTTCTTCAAACGTTGTCGCGTTCAACGGATGGTGTTGAAGTTCGTGTGTTCGTCAATGATCCAACGAGCCTGTTACATCAGGATGTTGTTGAAGCTGGCAATTCGCGATCGTTTGATCTTGATTTCGGGAGTCTGCAGAAAGGCGATACGGTCTACGTGGCATTCGGTTCCAATCAAAATCACTCGGGCGACCGTTTCAGGACAGATTTCTCTCTGGTACGAGAGCTGCCTCGCGCCGAACCGCTTCGTTCGATTGAAACGGAACAGGTACTTTACGTTCGCGATTTTGGGGCAATTCCGAACGATCGAAACAGTGATGTTGAAGGACTCAATGATGCGATCATTGCAGCGAGAAATTCCGGATTGGCGACGAAGATTGTTTTCGAGAACGGCATCTACAACTTTTACTCAACCGAAAATTCAACGGTTGGTAATCCGCGTTACTTTTTTACGCTGATCCGCCAGGACAATATCGAGATTGATGGTCAAGGTGCGACATTCGTTGTTGAGAATTTCGATCGTGGTCTGTTTCGCATTTTGGATTCCAGAAACATTATCCTGCGTAATTTCAACATCGACTATGCAGAACTGTATCGAGATGCTGCTAATCCAATTGACGATGCCTATCGAGCGAATACTTTCTCTCAGGGAACAATCGTTTCGACGGATGCAGCGTCGAGTAGTTTTGTTTTTGAGGTTGATTCAGAAAATACGATCGAACCAGATGAATCTTTCATCGCAAACCGGGTAAACGGTCTATCGGCATGGGGATTTTTGCTCGATGGCGAATCGGGATCGCGGTTGAAGTACAACAGTCGATGGCATTACCGAACAAATGATATTAGCTCTCTCGGAAACCGTCTGTATCGTGTAACGGTTGGCAATTTTCAAAATATTGCTGCCGGCGATCGCTACGTTTTGCAGCGGCGAACCAATGTTGGAGCGATTGGAGTGTTTGCTGATGCTGAACATGTCAGCATTATTGATACGAAGATTTACGCATCGCCGTCGGCCTTCATTACGGCGAAGGAAGCTTCGTCGGTGAATGTGATTCGGTCGGATTCGGAAGTCTTGGAAGGTCGCTGGCGTTCAATCAACGCAGATGCCGTTCATGGCCAATCATTGCGGACGGGGTTTTGGGTTGAGGATTCAAAATTCGACGCCGTTGGTGATGACGTGATGAACTTCTATACCGTTCCGTCAGTGATCATCGGAAAGCCCACCACGAATCAAGTCACGCTTGCGGCGGTCAACTACAGCACACTCACCGGAGTCAGTGCTGAGTTGTGGCAGGTTGGCGATGTTGCGACTTTTGTCGATCCGACCACAGGGACAACTTTGTTTGAATCACGCGTGATGGGCATCGATGCCACCGAATTCAGTCATCCACAGTTTGGCCTGCTGTCGACGCAAACTCTTACGTTTGATGGCTCGATTGATGGCGTGCGGTTTGCATCCGGTCCAAGTGCTACCGATGCTGCTGGCTTTCGCAACGACACTGCGATCTATAATTCGTCGACATCCCGCGGTTTTTTGGTCCAAGGAGCTACACTTTCCAATGCCAGACGTTACGGTCAGTTTGTGATGGCAGAGGACGTGCAGCTAGTGGATAGCACCTATTTTGGGTTGACGGATTCTGCGATCGCCGGCCACAACGAATCCAATTGGCCAATTGGTTTGTACGCGAACAATGTGTTGGTGCAAAACAATCGTTTTCTGCGAAACGGTTTCAGCAGTCGATACTTTGCAGAGGATTATCTGGCTGGAGTCGTCGCATTCAATATGGATCGACTCGGGCATCAGTTTGTTGAACGTGCAGACTACGGGTTGTCTCGAATTGAAATCTCGAACAATATCTTTCGTGGCTGGGGAAAGACGGCCATCGCCGCACAAAACGTTTCGAACTTGACGATCGAAGACAATCAAATTTACAGTCCGTTAGGCTTCCCGAATCCTTCTGCTGCAGATCGTTGGTACGGCATCGATCTCAAGTTCAATCGGGATGTCGATGTGTTGGACAATGAGTTGTTTTCCAGTGTGGAGTTTCTGCGAGAAGCGTTTAGCGTTGTTGGCAGCGCAGAAGTGCCTTAGGCGATTCCGTTCAGTGATCGGAAATTGCATGGTTTTGGTTTGTCCGCGCAAATCCTAACCCGACGCGTCAGTTTTGAAGTTGCAGTGTTTAGTGCTGAAAGCACGGCATGTCTTAGCCATGGACGCAAGTCCATGGAAATGTTGATGCATTCATCGGCAGTCCTGAAAGGACGGCAGGAAAATTGCGGTAGAGCAAAGCGTGGCTCCTGCCGTGCCTTCGGCACTCTGCGGCCGTTCATTAATCGTAACCACGGACTCGCGTCCATGGCTAACACGTGTCGTCACTTCGTGACTGAAAGTGTGCAACTTCAAACCGCGTAAGCGAGGTACTGGCTGCACCTCGCTCACGCGTTTTAAAGTTGCACACATTTTTTATTCCGAAGGAATTTCAGCCAGTAGCCGGAGGTCGAGCGTAGCGACCACCTTCGGGACCCTAAGGGTGCACGATTCGATCCTGAAGGGATCGCAGCAAACGGCCGCTGTGATCCCTTCGGGATCATGTTTGCTTTCGACCATCCGTCCGGTGATGGCGCTCCGCTTATCACCGGCTAATAGCTTGAATCCCTTCGGGATGGGACGACATAGTGCAACTTCAAAACTCACGCGTCGGGTTCTGATTGGCAGTATCAACTTGCGTAACTCTCCGAGGCTGTGAATTTATTTGGCGTGTGCTTCACTAAGGCATTCGCGCCGTTCGTAGTACCGGTTTTAACCGGAATTCCTCCACTTCGCTCAAGCTAGATTCCGCCTTAAAGGCGGTACTACAAACACAGGATGTAAAAAATCACAGCCTCTCCGAGTGTTGAATTTTGGCGCAATCACGTTTACCGTTCAGTGAGCTTCGGGGTCGTAACGCGAACTTACCAAGTCAGCGTGGAAGTGCTCGTGCCAAATTGCCCCGCTTCGATTCCAATCTTCTGTAACATCGTCAGATAGAGGTTACTGAGCGGCACGTTCTTTTCCGCGTCGTGTTGGACAAATTGCCCATGGTTGAAGTCACCTCCAGCAGCAATGATCGGCAAATTTCGCCAGTCATGAGCGTTTGCATTTCCAAGGTTGCTGCCGAAGACGATCATGGTGTTGTCCAACAACGAACTGCCTGCTTCTTTTTTCTCTGACAGGCCGGCGAGTAAACCTGAGAACGACTTCATGAGCGCGGTCTCGATTCGCATCAGTTGAGCAAGCTTTTTCTCGTCCTGACCGTGGTGCGAAAGGTTGTGGTGATCGTCCTTAACTCCATCGACAACTGGCACGTCGCTTCGGCCATGGAGTGTTACTGTAATGACTCGCGACGAATCGGATTGGACGATCAGTGGTAAGAGTTTCATGATCAGATTGGTGCGGCCGATCAGATCGTTATCCTTTGCGACGTCTGGCGGCAATTCAACATCGGTCTTGGGTTTGGGACGATCCACCCACGCACTTGCTTCTCCGAGATTCTTCTCCGCCTCGCGAATTGAGTTGAAATACTCATCCAAGCGTTCCCGGTCGTTTGCGGATACTTTCTTTTTCAATCGTTTCGCTTGGTCGCCAACCATGTCCAGAATGCTACGACCCTCAACAAGCAGCTTTTTCTGCTTTTTCAATTCGTGGTCTTTTCCTTGAAGAAACAGATCTGAGAAAACTTGCGAAGGACGATGCTCAGCAGGAACCATCACACCGCTACGATTGTAGGATTGGCTGTTACTACCGTCGGTGCTGAGGGTGATCGATGGGAATCGCGTAACGTATCCCAGTTTTTCGGCGGCGAGTTGATCGAGTGAAATTGAGTTTTGGAATCCGGCGAGCCCAGGGTTTTCGGCGGCGGTAAGCCAGGTCATTTGCGACGAGTGCCCGTCTTTGCCGGCTTGATTTGGGTGCGACAGCCCACCGAAGAGAGTGAATTTTTCACGATGGTCGGCCAGATGTTTCAAGTAAGGCGAAAGTTCATAGTCCTTCCCAGGTTTCTTCGGAAACAGGGACGGACGGTGCAGTCCCAAGGTCGTGCAAATGGTGACGAGTCGTTTGGGAGGCGCGGCAGCCATCGCAGCCAGGGCACGCGTCGGCGCAAAAGTTTCCATCGCAGGGAGGGCAATGCCTACGCCAGCCGCACGCAGGAATGATCGACGATTCAGTGGAAGTTTCATGGTGTGCCTTACTTGTGCCTGAACAGTTTCGACTGCACAATCGCATGGATCAGCGAACGAACACCGTAGTTTTCTTTTTTACACTGATCCAAAATCGATTCGATCACTTCACGGTCTGCGAACTGAATTTCGGCTCCTGTCGAGTATGCCACCAGTTGGCGTACGAGGTTGCGCGCCAGTTGACGTTTCTTTTTTGCCAGCGTTTTCTTGTAGGAAACGATGTCCGAAAAAGTTTCGCCCTCGGGTGTTTCCCCTGAAGGATCGACTGGCAAATTCAATTTGTATTCCCAAATATTGCGACCATGAAGTTTTACCTCGGTTCGCTCGCCGTGTTCAACCGAGCGGTACTTTTCACGAAACCCTCCGATCACGTCGAAGCTTTCAAGCGCAAAGCCGGGTGGATCGATGTTGCGATGGCAGCTGTTGCAGACGGCCGAGTTCCGATGGGCTGCGAGTTCTTCACGGATGGTCGTGGTTCCGCGTGTATCAGGTTCGATGGAACCAATGTTTGGAGGCGGCGGAGGAGAGGGCGTTCCGAGGATGCTGGTCAGCACCCAATTACCGCGACGAACCGGTGAGGTTGTCGTCCCGTTGGCGGTCGTTTTCAAAACGGCAGCCTGAGTCAGAAAGCCACCTCGAACCGAACCTTTCGTCTTTACTCGACGAAAATGCTGCCCTTCTACGTTTTTGATTCCGTAGTGATCGGCCAAGCGGCGATTGATCATTGCGAAGTCTGACTCGACCAGGTTCTTTACTCCCAAATCTTCTTTGATTAGCTCTTCGAAAAATGCTTCGCTCTCTCGAATCATTGCGGACCGTAAAACGGGATCAAATTCAGGATACAGTTTGGCGTCCGGCGACGTTGCATCAATTCGCCTGAGTTCCAGCCATTGGCCCAGGAAGTCGGCTATGAACCGTTTTGATTTGGGATCATCAAGCATCCGGTCAACTTGTTTTCGCAACTGATCGTCGTCGGTCAGCTTGCCCTGGTTGGCAACTTTCAAAAGTTCAGAATCGGGAATACTCTTCCAAAAGAAATAGGAAAGGCGACTCGCCAAAGGGAAATCGTCAAGCTCACCCGGATCTCCAGCGTGAAACAGGAAGTGCGGAGAACAGAGGATTGCTCGCATCGCAAGTTTTGCGGCGTCTTCGAAAGGGGCTCCGTTGTCCATCGCTTTCTTGGCGATCGCCACGAACTCTTTTTCTTCACCTTTTTCTAGCGGTCGACGAAACGCGCGGGCGGCAAGTTTGTTGAGGCTTTTACGCGCGGCGATTTTTTGATCCGTTTTCGGCGGTTCGATATCAAATTGGATGTGACGGTTGTTTCGCCAAGCCAGATGTTCTCTCTTTTTGAATTTCACGCCTGGCAAAAGGTTCGATGCACTCGCTGGCGGCCACGAATTATGCAGCGGACCTTCCAGTGAAACCCATTTCAACTTTAATCCGGCACCTTCGTATTTCTTTGGCCCAACGTTCCAGATGTTGGCGTTGTCAGCCGGCTTCATTAGCTCAAATGCCTGAGGGAAAATGTACTCTCCACGGCGCAAAACCGGCTCGAAATCAATTTCCAGTGTTTCGTCGGGGGTGGCGTCCCAGTAACCAAGGATTCTTGATTGGCCTTTCGAATAGTTGCCGGCAAAAATTGCGACCACGATCGGAGTTTCGCTGCGAAACGTTTCTGCCTCAGCCCGGATGCGAAACGTGCCAGAATGTTCTACGCCCGATTTTCGAAAACTGTACAGGTAGGTTGAATTGGACTCAAAAATTATGATTCCATCATCTTCCTTTCCAAGAATGACGTGCTCGCCATCTTTCTCTTTCGCGAAGTGATCGACTACCGAATCAAGTTCTAACAGCTCGAATCGTTCTGGCTTGTCATCCGGTTTCACACCGAGGTTGATGGCAGAGTCAATTGCTGCGTCGGCAGCGACAAGCCATGACTTAGCGTGCAGTTGCGAAATGCCTTGGTTTTGCGCGATCGTATCGAAACCGGATTCATTTTCTTCCGGTAGCAGCCGTGCCAGCTCGGTGCGAATGCCAAGCAGATCGTGCAGTGAGAACTCGTACTCGGTTCGAGTTAGGCGTCGAATCGTTGAACGGCCATTTTCCTTTTGATTGGCAAGGCTCCGTTTGGTCAGAGAGGTTCGAATCTGCGAAAGCGCTTTTTTCAGGACGGCTTTTCGAGGTCGATCTTCGTCTTCTGGAGGCATTTCGCCGGAGGAGACGCGATCGTAGATGCGTTCCCACATGGCAAACGTAGATTCGTCCTTCAAGTCAAAATCGAGGGCGTCGAAGTTGAGTGCGGTATCGGTCGATTCGTCGTGGCAGTGGATGCAAGATTCTTCGACCAGCGTTTTGACTTGGGCGCACGCGTTGCTGGCAAAAATCGCCGTGATCGCTACCGCGAGCGAAAAACGTTTTGCGGCAGAAGATTTCATAAAATCGAACGCTGAAGAGCTCTTGAGGAGCTACAGATTATAGCATGCGACCAACGTCGACCCGCCTATTTTTTCAGCTGGTGCTTGCCGTTGTCAAATACTTGGTGGCATTTGTTGCAGCTCTCAATCATGACACCGTAATTTTTCTTGGCCGCATCGAAATCGCCAGCCGATTTGTAAAGTTGCTTGCCTGCCGTGTAGACCTCAAATGAAATTTGTCGCCATTGTGCGGCTTGTTCTTCGGAACAGTCTTGCGGAACGCGGTCCGCAACTAGGGCACTGGTTTCAGCTAAAATTAAAGCGTTCGACTTGATTGATTTCCAACCTTTGCGATTTTCTGGTGCTTCTCCCGCAAACGATTTCTTCAGTGATCGATAGCTCGGTTGAGAAATGTATTCCATGAAGTGATGCATGTTATCGATCGGCTCAAACGATGCTTCAGCCGCCGAATCGTCGGCGTTTTCCTTTGACTCCTGCGTCGTAGGCTTTGCTTCCGATTCTTTCTGCAGATCCTGAGGGGAGGCAAATGCAAGCGTCACGCCGAGTACCACGCAACAAACGACCGTCAAAAGGGAGAGTGATTTCATTGGGATCTTCTGTTAAAAATCAGAGTACGACTTATTGTTTTACGGCAAGCCGTTCAATGAAGGTGATGTCACCCTTCGTTTTGGCTTTTCAGTAGGGGCGTTGCAGTTGGGGAGGTGGCATAAGCCTCTGGCTTGTGGACATGCAGAACACAGGCCAGAGGCCTATGCCACCGAGACTTTGGCTTCATGAACGGTGTTGCCGTTAAACAACGGTGAGCATCTCAATCGTTTATTGACGAGGTACTTGCTACGAGAGCATTTCGCGTTCGACCCATTTTGTGTCAATCGTGCCGTTGGCAAAGGCATCTGTCAGAAGCACGCTTTTCAAAAAGCCCGCCGTCGTGTGGATTCCTTTGACTCGCAATTCGTCCAACGCACGAGCCATGCACGCGATGGCTTGCTCACGCGTCGGCTGGTGAACGATCAGCTTTCCAACCATCGAATCGTAGTGTGGCGGAACGCGGTAGCCAGGATGGACGTGCGAATCCCAGCGGACTCCCAATCCGCCCGGAATGTGAATCTCTTCGATCAAGCCTGGCGAAGGCATGAAGTTTTTGTCTGGATTCTCCGCGTTGATTCGGCACTCAATCGAGGCGCCGTTGCGGGGGACATCTTTCTGCGTGAAGGCAAGTTTTTCCCCCGCGGAGACTCGGATCTGCTGCTGAATTAAATCAATGCCAGTGATCATTTCCGAAACACAATGCTCGACTTGGATGCGAGCGTTGACTTCAATGAAGTAGAAATTGTTTTCTTTGTCGACGATGAATTCGACGGTGCCCGCATTGGAATAATTGGCAGCTTTCACCATGCGAACCGCGGCGGCGCAGATGGCTTCTCGTGCATCCTCGGGCAGCGTGCTTGATGGACTCTCTTCAATCAGTTTTTGATGTCGGCGTTGAGTCGAGCAGTCGCGTTCCCACAGGTGAACGACGTTTCCGTGTTGGTCGGCAAGAACCTGGACTTCGATGTGCCGAGGTTTGTCGATAAACTTTTCGAGGTAAACACCGGCATTGCCGAAGGCAGCTTCGGCTTCCTGGGCAGCCTGTTCGATGGCGTTTTTTAGGTCGTTTTCAGTTTCGGCAATCCGCATGCCTTTGCCGCCACCGCCAGCGGTCGCCTTAATCAAAATCGGATAGCCAATTTCCTTAGCGTCCTTGACGGCCTGATTCGCATCGGTGATCAGCCCTGCACTGCCGGGAACGACCGGTACATCGGCTTTCCGAGCCAATTCACGGGCTCGGTTTTTGTCGCCTAACATTTCCATCGCTTCGGGCGACGGACCGATGAAGTCAAAATCACTGTCGCGACAAACCTGATTGAATTCGGCGTTTTCTGCCAAGAAACCGTATCCCGGATGGATGGCTTCCGCTTCACCGATCTCGGCAGCGCTGATGATGCGATCGAACTTTAGGTAGCTCTCGTTCGACTTCACGCCGCCAATACAGAATGCTTGGTCAGCAAGTTCGAGGTACTGCGAACCGCGATCGCCTTCACTGAAAACGGCGACGGTTTCGATGCCCATCTCCTTACAGGCGCGAATCACACGCAATGCAATTTCGCCTCGGTTTGCGATGAGAATTTTCTTGTACATGGAAACTGGAGTTCTTTCTGGATCAAAACCCGAAGCCGTGAAAATGGTTGTGTTACGTGCGCGATTCCCTGAGGTCACGAAATTATACGACGCTGGCAGCGTCGTGTACGGGCAGCGTCGTGTACGATCAGGTTTGCGACTACGGCTCGACGCGAAACAGCTTCTTGCCGTGGTCGATTGGATCGCCGTCCTTCACGAGCACTTCCTTGATCGTGCCGGAGAGTCCCGCCGGAACTTCGTTGAACAGTTTCATGGCTTCGATCAGGCAGACAATCGTGTCAGCGTTGACTTGGTCCCCAACTTTGACGAAAGCCGGCTTGTCGGGTTTTGAGCGCGAGTAAAACGTTCCGACTGCTTCGCTGAGAATGTAGACGGAATTATCGTCAGCAGGTGCGGCATCAGCAGATGCAGTTGGTGCAGAACTCGCTGCAGGAGCCGCGGCGGCTGGTGGAGCCGAATAGGTGACTGGAACTCCATCGGGACCACGGCGGAGTCGAATCCGTTGTTCGGCCTGCTTGAGATCGACCTCGTTGAGTTCATGTTCCTGCATCAGTTCGATCAGTTCTCGCAACCGAGAGATGTCGAAGATTGACGTTTCTTTATCTTTATCTTTAGGCATATTTTTCTCGAAGTTCATTTCAACTCTGCGAGCCATGCGTTCGGTTCGTTGGTCCAACTTAGAGATACAGGTTGAACCAAATCAATGAGCGCCAGATTCTACACAAAACACCGCCCATACTGAAACGGGGGGCAATTTGTGGCCCGCATATTGATCGGAACACCCCGAAAATACAAGCCGGATATCCACGTTACGGGGGGTTACAAGATCAAAAAATCGTCAGGCATCTGGTTCAATCTCTCGCAGCCATCCTCTGTGACCAAAACATCGTCTTCCAGTCGTACGCCACCGATTCCGGGCAAGTAAATTCCGGGCTCGATGGTGATCACCATTCCGGCTGACAAGTTCCCACTGTGCACGGGGGATAGAAAGGGCGTTTCGTGAATTTCTAGGCCGAATCCATGCCCGAGTCCGTGGTTAAAGTAGTCGCCATATCCAGCGCCAGCGATCAGCTCCCTAGCAGCCGAATCAACTTCGCGGAGTTCGACTCCGTCGCGAACCGCTTCGATCGCAGCCTGTTTAGCATCGGAGACAATTTTATGGATCTCTTGGATTTTCTTTGGCGCATCCTCGAAACTCGCAACTCGCGTTAAGTCGCTTGCGTAGCCTTCGAATGCGGTCCCCCAGTCGACCAGCAATATTTTCTGCTCTGCGATCAGGGCAGCGGAAGGACGGTAGTGAGGAAAAGCCGACGATGGACCCGCTGCGACGATCGCATCAAATGAGAATCCAGTTCCACCGCGCGAACGAATTTCCCGTTCAAGATGCCAACTGAATTCCAGTTCGCTCCAAGAAGGTTCGTACGAATTCAACGTCGCCAGAATCGAATCTTCATTGATTTCGACGGAACGACGAATTAATTTAAGCTCGTATTCGTCTTTGATTGCTCGCAACTGTTCGACGATATGGGACGAATCCTGCAACTGAATTCGGTTTCCAATTTCTTTTGATAGATCTCGCCATAAACGACGCGTCATCGAATCGGCTTCGATCAAGCACTGCTCCGAGCCGCTGTCTTTCAGTGCCTCAGCAATCAACTCAAGCATGGTTGAATCGACAGGACGGATACGAGTTTCCAGATCGGGACATTCCGACGCGACTTGTTCGACGTAACGTCCATCGGTGAGGAAAATCGTTTGCGATTCGTTCAGCAACAAGAACGCGTTGCTGCCGGTGAAGCCGGTTAAATAGCGAATGTTGACCAGATTCGAAACGAGCAACGTTGCTCCTCCGATTTTTTGGATCAAACGTTTTCGGCGTTGTGAATGGTCTGCGATATTTGGGCTTTCACTCATGAACGACTATTGTTGATCGGCCGTTTTGGTGAACCGAGTCTTAATCTGTTCCTTCAACAGACGGGCGCGAATCAGGTTGCCGTGTTGCTGAGGCCCTTCGGTTTTCAAGTACTCAATCGCCTCGTCGTATTGATGTCTTGCTTCCATCGCTCGACTGCCCAAATAATTCAAGCCCGTTTGCCATCGATCGACGTCTCGTTCTTCAAGCAATTTCGGAATCCAGTTAGCAGTCGTCGACATGCTGCCGTTGTCGAAGTGAGCTTGGCACATGAAAAGGCCTGCGTCACGTCGTACAAGTCGCATCTGAATCTGCCGCGAAACAATTTCGTTGTCAAATTCAGCTTGCGTTTGGCCGGAATTCACCTCTTTGCGAATGCCGATCATCTTTTGCAAGTCTCGATTTGTTTCCAAATCGGCAATCGTCTGATCATCGTAAATCAACAAAGCAAAGCTCTCGATCGCATCGCGCGATCGACTTTCGCGATTCCGTTCAAATCTTCCTTTGATAAATCGGGTTCTGGCAGTCCGATAGTTTGGGAATGCCATCACGTAACCTTCTTCGCCAAAGTACCAACGAATCTTTTCTGACAACAAATCGTCGGAGATGGCTTTGGGGATCGCCTCACCCAAAACTTTGCGATATCGAGCCGTTTGTAGACTGATGTCCCAAGGTTTGTACTCAACGTTTTCGATTGTTGGAAGCTTGGCGATCGTTTCATCGGCTCGCAGCTTGAGCGTCATTCGCTGATCGCCGACTAGGTTTCTCTCAAGAGTTGCGATTCGGTTGGAAGCACTTTGTGACGTCCAGAAAACCAACCCTGTCAGCTTTTCCAAATCGCTTTCGGTGACCCAATACTTGGTGTCATCGGCCAACGATTCTTCGACGCCAAGATCGAGCCTTGAAAGCAGCGAAGCATCAGCTTTTACATCGGCCAATGTTGCCACGTTGGTATTGTTTTCGCCTGGAATCGGAAGACCTAAACGCGTATCGAAAAGGTACCAATCCTCTCCGATCAGAACGCCAACTGCCCAAGGTAAAGCTTCGTCCCCAGTGCCGAACATGACCGTCGGCAGATCCGCGTGATGACAGAGCTGCATGAACACTTTGGCTTTTTCAACATAGTCGCCCCGAGCAAGCATTAACACTTGCCATACAGTCCGTTTGGCTCCGCGACTCGCCAAGCCGGAGGCGGAAAGCGAATCGGCTTCCACCAGTCGCTGTTCCTCAATTTCTTCTTCGCTGTAATTTGGAACTTCATCAAGCTGAATATTTCGAGTCACCCAGTCAAAAAGCCGGATCGCAAGCGACAGCTCTGCCGCTTCAGACTCATTGAGGTCTGGGTTGAGTTTCGCGATGACGGCATCGACAGGAGCCTCGTCATCGTCTCCGGGCGCATAGTTGTCTGCCATTAGCCGATAGAGTTCAAATTGGCCCAAGTAGCTATTGTCCTGAACTCGCGTCTTAATCTCCCTAAGCCAAGCGGCTGCTTGTAGGAACTGTGCATCGTCAGCGAGAAAACTTGTTTCGCCCATTCGACCGACCGCTGGCAGGTCCTCGTAAGGGCCAATCATTTCGGTGATTGACTGATCCTGTTTCCAGTCAGTTTTCTCGAACTGCTCTGCCGAGTAGTTTGCCCAGCGATTCAGGCCAGTCGAAACTTCGCCGTTGAATTTCGTTTGGTCAAATTGCCGATCGCTAAAGACAAAGTCAATCGTTCGTGACAGGTCATCGACGCGAGTTTGCGAAGCCGTTGCTTCGAGCACTTTGAGCATCGGATCTTCTGGTCGATCGCAGCCAGCAACGGAAAACAGAAAGGCAACTGACAGAATGGAAAAGGTGAGAGCTTGACGCATGTTTTTGTTTCAAGTTGGAGTCAGTAAATTTCTTTTTGGATTACGTCCGCACGCATTCAGCAATCCGCTTCAATGATTTTAGTAGTGCTTCCGCTTCGTGGAGCGGAACCATGTTGGCACCGTCGCTTGGCGATTCATCCGGTCGCGGATGAGTCTCCAGGAACACTGCGTCGCAACCACACGCAACCGCGGCTCGAGCGAGATGTGGAACCATCTCGCGTTCACCACTGGTGACGCCACCTGCGGCACTGGGTTGTTGAACGCTATGAGTTGCATCGAAAACAACAGGTGCCCCAATCGCCTTCATTTGCACAATGGATCGCATGTCGTTTACAAGTCGCCCGTAACCAAAAAAAGTACCGCGTTCAGTTAGCATCGTTTGGTTACAGCCCGAGTCAACCAGTTTACCAACAACGTGAGCCATATCCCAAGGTGCCATAAACTGTCCCTTTTTCACATTGATCGGCTTTCCAGTGTTCGCGGCGGCAACCAAAAGGTCGGTTTGGCGGGCCAGAAAGGCAGGAATCTGTAAAAGGTCGCAAGTCCTGGCGGCGATTTCCGCTTGCTCGGGAAGGTGGATATCCGTGGTCACCGGGACGCCAAATTTGTCCCGGATTCGACCAAGAATTTCCATGCCTTGGGTCAGGCCTACCCCTCGATACGAATCAATTCGCGTTCGGTTCGCTTTATCGAAGGAAGCTTTGAAAATCAGCGGAAGTTCAAGCCGTTGGCAGATTGGAACGATCGCCTCAGCGATCTCCATGACGGTTTCTTCTCGATCGATCACGCATGGACCGGCGATGATGCCGAGCGGATTTCCCGCTCCAATTCGGACCGGCGGAGCATCTGCCGGAGCAGCGATTTCAATTGGATTTTGAGGAGTTCCTGACATGCCTCCATTGTGACCGAAGACGCCCAGATCTGGAACGGGTGGGGAATCATAGGGCCGGAGTCAAGGATGCATGGATTGCCGCAGCAGCGAAAACGCGCGATCACAATTTCAGTCACGAAGTGACGACAAGTTGTAGCCATGGACGCAAGTCCATGGTTAGGGTTAATGAATCACCGCAGAGTGCCGAAGGCACGGCACTACCGCAATTTTCCTGCCGTGCTTTCAGCACTAAACACTGCAAATCACATCCCGACGCGTAAGCGAGGTACCAGCTGCACCTTGCTCACGCGTTTTGAAGTTGCGCCATATCGATCCATCACGAAGAGATTCAAGCTATTTGCCGGTGATAAGCGCAGGGACATCACCGGATTCGGTCGAAAGCAAACATGATCCAGAAGGGATCACAGCGGGCGCTTGCTGCGATCCCTTCAGGATCGAATCGTGCATTCCTTGGGTTCCGGAGGTGGTCGCTGCGCTCGACCTCCGGCTAATGGCTGAAATTCCTTCGGAATAAAAATATGTGCAACTTCAAAACTCACGCTTCGGGCTAGAGAGCAGTTCAAAACCAAAG
>CALLUY010000054.1 GCA_938010615.1 uncultured Pirellulaceae bacterium
GCTGCGGCTGGAAGCCGCAACCACGATCGTCGCAACGACCGCTTCTACTTTTTGCCGCGATAGTCGCGTCGCTGACGCGTGTTAGGAATGCCCATTTTTTCGCGATACTTGCTGACCGTACGACGCGCAATCTCGAAGCCCATGTTCTTCAAGCGATTCATGATCTCGAAATCGCTTAGCGGCTTCGCTTTATCTTCCGCGTCGATTAGTTTTTGCAGCTCGATGCGAATCTTGTTGTACGTCACGTCCTCGCCGTCGTCAGTCTGCGTGCCCTGAATGAAGAACGTTCGCAACGCAACGATACCGCGAGGCGTTTCAATGTACTTATCATCAACCGCGCGACTCACGGTGCTCAAATTGACGCCAACACGTTCGGCGATTTGATCCATCTTCAACGCCTTAAGGAACTCGGGTCCTTTGTCGATAAAGTCTGACTGATGATCGAAAATTGCCTGAGCGACTCGCAAAAGCGTGCTTCGCCGTTGCTCGATCGACTCAATCAGCCATTGAGCCGACGAAATCTTGCCCTTGATGAATTCCTTTTCGACCTTGGTCGCCTGACCATTTTTTAGTCGCTCGCGGTAGTATCGGCTGATGTAAAGATTGCGGGCTGGCCCCTCATCCATTTTGACTTCCCAGTGACCCTTTTCGTCTTGCTCCAACCAGAGGTCGGGCTTCACGACGGCCACGAAGTTGTCAGCAAATTCGCTCGCCGGACGCGGGTCCAGTTTGCGAAGCTCGTCGCGGGCAGCGTAAATTTCTTCGATCGACATACCCGTTGCTTTTTCAATAACGGGCAGGCGATTGTGCATCAAGTCGTCCAAATGATCGACGATCAGCTTGTGAACGCTGTGATAGTTCTCGATGTCCAGCGTCAGCTGTAGTAGTAAGCACTCTTTAAGATCACGAGCTCCAACGCCTTTCGGTTCGAGGTCCTGAACATTGGCTAACGCCTCCTCGGCGCGTTCGACGAGTTCCTCGGAAGCGTCCAGCGGCAACAAATCGGTTAAGCTGGCTTTGAAGTAGCCGCCGCTCTCGGCGGAAATCGCAGACACGATCTTTTCACAGAGTTTCATGACATCTGGATCGATTTCACGTTCATGCAGTTGGCTGGTCAGATAATCCTGCAGCGTTTCACTGCGAGTCGTGACGTTGGCCATCAAGTCATGTTGACGGTCGCCGCTTTCCTGAACTCGGTTTGAGGAAACACGGGGCTTGTCGTCGAAATGATCTGGAACATCCTGAGCAAGATTCAGCAGACGTTCAAAGTCATCTTCATTGTTGGCATTGTCGCCCTCTTCGATGACGAGCTCTTTTTGCTCAACGTCTTTCTCTTTTTCCTTCTTCAGTCCACCTTCTTCGGGAGCCGTTTCCGGATCAACGGTGTGCTGCTCGAGAATCGGATTCTCGATCAACTCTTCTTCGATTTTCTCTTCCAGTTCCGCCGCGGCCATCCGCAAGATTTCCATCGACTGGATCATGCGCGGAGCCATCGTTTGCGATTGCTTCTGCGATAGATTTTGTCCGAAGGAAAATCTCATATTCGTGTTTCATCCACATGCGGTCGTTGAAAGGTTTCGGAAGTCTAGCATATTCCATGCCACAAAGTCCAAAAAATTGAATCGTTGTCGAGTCTGTCCCAAACTCGAAAGCGTCTGTCTCTCTGGGGCACGCCGAGCTACTAAATTCTTTGCAAAGAAATTCTTTACAAAGGCTGCCTGCCAGTCAAAGCGTCAGACAGGATTTCCTTGTTCGTATACTCCAAAATGCTGCCTGTCGTGATTCCTCGGGCAAGGCGAGTGAGCTGGACATCGAAGTCGCGAAGCAGGTTACTTATATAAAGAGCGGTCCCATCGCCCTCGACGGTGGGGTTGGTTGCCATGATCACTTCTTTGAAGTTTCCTTTGGCAACACGTTCAACCAGAGCATCAATCGTCAGCTTTTCCGGGCCAATGTTTTCCAAAGGAGCAATCCGCCCCAACAGTACATGATACATCCCTCGATAGTTTCCAGATTGTTCCAGCGCAATCAGATCGCGAGGTTGTTGTACGACACAGATCTCCGTTTGTTCACGCGTCGCATCGCTGCAAATCGTGCAGCGCGGGCCTTCGGCAAGATTAAAACAGACTTCGCAGTAGCGTACATTTTCCCGTACGGCCCGAATCGAATCCGCCAGCGCGAAGGCTTCGGTGTCGGGAACGCGAAGGAGGTGATACGCAAGGCGTTCCGCGGACTTTCGGCCAATTCCCGGAAGGCGGGAAAGCTGGTCGATCATATGAGTTACGGAATCCGAAACTTTACTCATGGATTTTTCTATCGCGATTTGAATCGCTGACATTCTGGGCAGCATGAATGGAACAGGGACGATTTTAACCTGATGTGACCAATGCTAGAACGTGGCAACGCGTTGCTTCGCGGGTATAAAAGCCGTTTTCGATCTGGCAACCGGCGTTTTTTCAGATAAATTGAGCGTTCTCAAACACGTATACCTAAATCAGGCCGGTTTCCGGAACTGCAATGAGCGATCCAAACGAAAATCCAAAGCCAGAATCAGAAGTGACTCCAGCCGCGGAAGTAGCCGCCTCGCCAAAGGCTGCTGAGCCAACTTCTCCTCCGGCTTCAGCGGCAGCGCCGTCTGAACCGGCTTCAGCGCCAACGCCAGCTGCACCCGCTCCCGTTGCTGCAACGCCACCCGCCGAATCAACAGAAGCGCCAAAGAAACCGAAAATCCAAATTGGTTCCCAGCGTGACGTTGCCAAATCGCCGATGAAGCCAGCTGCGGTTCAGGCTGCACTCGCGAATCCAGTTCAACTCGATGGAGTTGATCAGGAAACTCCTGAAGTCGAAACTGCAAAGGTTAAGTCGAGCGTTGGATTGGGAAGTGGCGACATCGATGCCGATATCGACGCTGCACTCGCCGGCCTTTCCATGGATGCGGTTCTCGATAGTACCGAAGCTGCTGTCGAAGAGCTTGAACTCAACAGCCGCGTCAAAGGTGTTGTGACCAAGATCCATCTTGAGAACGACAACGTGTTCTTCAAGCTCAATGGTCAGTTCGAAGGCGTCGCTGCGTTTCACCACTTCAAGGAAGAACCCAAAGAAGGCGATTTCATCGAAGTCGTTGTTCGCGGTCGTAACGCCGAAGATGGTCTCTATGAACTCAGTATTCCAGGCGCCGTCATCGGTGTCGCTGATTGGGAAGACATCACCGAAGGCGCTGTTGTTGAAGTCATGGTCACCGGTTCCAACACCGGCGGCCTTGAAGTGAAGATCAATTCGCTGGCTGGCTTTATGCCGATGAGTCAAATCGATCGTTTTCGGGTCGAGGATGTTTCCGGCTACATCAACCAAAAGCTCCAAGCCGTCGTGATGGAAGTGAATCCAGCCAAACGAAAGCTGGTAGTGAGCCGCCGTGCGATTCTCGATCGTGAGAACGAAGAGAAGCGAGAAGCTCTAATGGAAGAGCTCGAAGCAGGTCAGCTTCGTGACGGTACGGTCACGAAATTGATGGACTTCGGAGCGTTTGTTGATCTTGGAGGCGCCGAAGGCCTGATCCACGTTAGCAAAGTTAGCTGGACTCGGGTGAAGCATCCAAGTGAAGTTCTCGAAGTCGGACAGAAAGTCAAAGTCAAAGTCGAAAAGATTGGCGACGGTCGCATTTCGCTTTCTTACCGCGACACGCTTGAGCATCCTTGGAAAACGATTTCTGGTCAGTTCGCCGTTGACGAAGTTGTCACTGGCAAAGTTACGAAGGTCATGGATTTTGGTGCCTTTGTGCAATTGGCTCCGGGCGTTGAAGGGCTGTGTCATATTTCTGAATTGGCTCATCATCGTGTGACTCGAGTTAGCACCGTGTGTAACGAAGGCGACGAAATCGCCGTGAAGATTCTCTCGATGGACACCGAAGCCCAGAAAATGTCTCTGTCTCACAAGGCAACTTTGGCAGCACCAGCCCCGAAGGCCGGCGACAAAAAGAAGAACGAGCCTGAGATGCCAGACACTCGCGAGCTTGTCGTTCCGGCAACCGGCGAACCGCTCAAGGGTGGAATGAACAAGGAATCCGGCGGTGAGCAGTTCGGTTTGAAGTGGTAAAGTCTGCTCGGCCGACGACAAATAAGAATATCCATTGAACAATCGATACGGATATTGGGCGGGACCAAACAGCAACACGTTTGCCCAGTGGGTGGTTCGAGATCAGATCAGACTTGGGATTCGAGCCATCGGTAGAGATTATCCGGTTCCACGCCACCAAGGATCGTTTTGAGGAATTTTACTCCTCAGTTGACTCGGCGGGAGTCTCAGCCGTTGGAGCTGCTTTGATCATCGGGTCATCGATCGATTTGAGCAAACTGAGCAAGTCACTATCAGTCGACAGGATCAGGTTCGTGTCGCCCTTTAAGGCCGCTTTGTAAACTTCCAGCTTCTGCAAAAAGATGAAGAACTCGGGGTTCTTGCCATAAGCTTCCGCCGTCATCTGAATTACTTCGGCGTCTGCGTTACCGCGAATTTCAGCAGCTTTCTGCTTCATTGTTCCGCTGATGATGTCCAGCTCTTTTTGCGTCAGACCTTTGATTCGATTGCGATCTTCTTCCGCTTCGGATTCAAAAAGTGAAGCCACTTTCCCGCGTTCACTGCGCATCTTGTCATAGACGGAAGCGCGAACCTTTTCATCGTAGTTAACCCTCTTGATGTGAACATCGACCAACTCGATTCCATACTGATTCATCAAGTCAGTCTTAAGCGACTCAGAAATTTCTTTTTCAATCTTCTCACGACCCGTCGTCACAACATCCCGAGATGTAGCAGAATCTGCCAATGCCTCAGATTCGTACTGTAGCTTGTCGTTAGTGCTGCGAACCAAGTCGATCAAGTTGTGCTTGGCGACAATGTTTCGCACCCCAGAATCGATGTTGTCGTCCAGAATTTTCTGGCCGCCACGTTCAGTACGCAGCGAGGTGTAGAACTTCGAAAGATCCGAAATTCTCCAACGAGCCCAACAGTCAACGAAGATTCGTTTCTTGTCACGAGTCTGCATGTTTTCTGGTGCACCGTCCCAAGGTAAAAGTCTCTTCTCCAGCTTTTGAACTGCTTGCACCAACGGAATGCGGAATTTCAATCCAGGCTCAGTCACGAATGCGACGGGCTTGCCGAACTGCGTAATGACAGCCTGTTCGCCTTCCTGAATGATGTAAGTTGACAGGTACAAAAGAATGCTGATCGGAATCAGCACAAACAGAATGGCGGTGATACGTGAAGTCACTTTGCACCTCGTAATGGATTGCCCGGAGTTGGATCGCCAATGTTTAAAATTGGCAGCATTTGATTAACCGAGTCGTCAATGATTGTTTTGCTTCCGACGCTTGAGAGAACTTCTTCCATCGCCTCAAGGTAGAGTCGCTGTTTGGTGATTTCCGGAGCCTTCTCGTATTCGGCCAGCTTTGAGTTGAAGGCACTGATCAGTCCTTGAGTTTCCAGCACGTTCAATTCGCGATAACCTTCGGCCTCAGAAATCATCTGGTCGCGGCGACCACGGGCGCCAGGAATCTGGCGGTTTCTTTCACCTTCAGCTTCGTTGACGACTCGTTCTTTATTCTGCCGAGCACGGTTAACCTCTTGGAAAGCATCCTTGACCGAATCAGGTGGTGCAGTTGTCTGAAGTTTGACCGTGACGATTTGAACACCGATGTCGTATTCGTCCAGCATGTTCTGGATTCGATTTTTGGCTTCGTTCGCAATTTCTTCGCGGCCCATCGTCAGGACAGCATCAACACTGCGGTCGCCCACCAACTTTCGCATGATTGTTTCAGAGACGTCGCGAATCGTATCCGGGATCGCCGGATTGATACCGGACTTGGTTAATTGCTGCATATAGAAGCTTCCATCTCCGCCGCCGACGTTGAATAGCGATTTTTCGGGATCGCTGATTTGGTACTGAACGATCCACTCGACGTGTGCCAAATTCAAGTCGCCGGTTAGCATGTCGGCAACCGCGTCCAATTCGGTGCTTCGTTTTGCGTAAACCGTTTTGCGATCCGCAGAGACAGTTTGAAATCCAAATTCGAGGCTTTGAATTTTCATTACTGGAACGGTGTAGACGCTTTCGATCGGCCACGGCATTTTCATTTGCAGGCCAGGAGAAACGGTGCGAACTTTTTCGCCGAATCGAAGAACCACGCCTTCGGCACTTGCGTCGACGCGATAGAAGCTGGTGTACAGCAACATCGCCACAATTCCAAACAACGCAAGGAACGCGCCGGATTTCAATCCGTTCTTGATCCCCCGAATGGCCTCTTCGTTGCCTCGCGGATTTCGTGAGGCGTCCCGCCGCCGCAACATGCGTTGAATTTCATTGTCATCGTCGTCAAAGTAGTCAGGCATGCCGCCACCGGGTGAAAACTCAAGTCAATTTGGTTGTTTGCTATTTGAGAAACATCGGCTCTCGGGCGTTGTTTCTTGCGATTCGCACCCTTCATTCGCCGCATGTGCGACAATCTTGGTAAAATTTATCTCCCCCTGATTGCTCGGCTTTCCCCGGTTAACATGCAGAGAGCGAGTTTCGACATTGTTTTTGAAGCAAAGTGTCGGGCGATAGACTAGATTGCCTTGGCTCTGTCTGCCGAAAACGGTTACTTAGGCATCCAAGACACGACTTTGTTTCGCAACACAAAGAGGAGAACTTCAATGCGTTTGAAGCCATCAAACACGAGTTCTGATTCTCGCGGTTTCACGCTGGTTGAGTTGTTGGTTGTGATCGCAATCATTGGCATCTTGATTGGCATGCTTTTGCCAGCCGTTCAATCGGTTCGAGAAGCAGCCCGTCGAACTCAATGCATGAACAACATTCGTCAGCTTTCGTTGGCTGCGCTGAACTACGAATCGGCCCACATGCATTTTCCTTCCGGAGTTTTTGACGACGACGATAATCTCCGTGATGCGTTGCGAGTCGGTTGGGTCGACATGCTCCCATACATCGAACAGGGAAACCTCTATCAACAGTACGACTTGGATTCCGACTGGAAGTCGACGAACAATGTCGCTTTGATCGAAATTGAAGTGCCGATTTTTCGCTGTCCTTCGAGCGTAGGAAACTTCGACCAGTTCGGGGGCTTCGAGGGATCGCTTTGCGACTATGCGATGAGTAAAGGACCGTCGGCGTCGCTTGTTCGAAATTCCCGATTGCAGATGGGCGTTTTCGATGTGAACAGCGAAACGACATTTTCAGCCATTACCGATGGCTCATCAAACGTATTCATGATCGGCGAGGCCCTTAGCGACAAACGAACCAAAGCGCGCTCGTTGTGACCGGGGTGAGTTGACCTTCAACTGGGCCAGGTCTGGTCCAAAGCAGATTTCGACGGGATGGATGAAATGGGTTTCCAAGGCGGTCGCGGCAGTTGTCTTGCCGTGACGGCGCAGTACGTTGGTGCCGACGGAAAATGGTGGACCGACGACGATGTCTATGACGCCGACCTCAACGCAGAGCCAGCATTTATATCAGCAGACATGGCGGCTGGGGATGGCGAAGAAAGTGCACTCGATCGAGTTCGACCGTTCATGAGTGCTCATCCTGGCGGCGCAGTGTTTTCACATGTTGACGGATCAACACACTTTGTGAATCAAGATGTCGAGCGCCGTGCCTATGTTGTCCGCAGTCACATCAGCAGCGGCGAAGTTTTGGACCAGTAGTAGGCGAGTCAGCCTCTGACTCGTAACGAATTCAATTCACGGTCTCGGAGAGACCGAGCTACTATCTGCAGATTAAAAACTTCCCGTTTCAAGGAATTGGACAACTGCTTTGGCGGTTGCGGGCCGAATGAGCAAGTCGTTGTGGCCGCTGGAGATTTCGAGAAAAGGTGCCTCTGCGTTTGGTTGGCTGCTTTCCCGAGTAACAACGCGGTCCACGTTAGCATGGATCGCCCCCATTTCGACGCCGTCAGGATACCCAAGCTGACGGACGTAGCTTTCTTCTTCGTCGGAGATCTGCTTTAACGTTTTTGAAAAGGCGAAGATGTGGGACGACAGCTTCCGAGCTGCGGCGGAACCCTCGTTGGGTGTGGCCAGCATCAGGAATCGTTTTAGCTTTGAAGGGCGGTAGTTCAGTAACGCCTGACGTGTCACGATGCCGCCCATACTGTGGGCAACAATGTGAAATTCATCGACCGAAGGATCGTTTTCAATTTCCTTGAGGCGTCGGGCAAATGCTTCGGCGTGAATCGGAATGGTTTTGAAAACGCTGCGATAGCCGAATATCTTTGATTTAAATCCGCTGCGAGACAGAAACCATTTCAAATACAAGAATACGAACCGTGGCGCCGCAATGCCGTGAATGAAGATCACAAAAGGTTTCGGTTTGTCGTCAGGCATCGCAGTTTTTTGAAGCAGTGGAAAGTCACTGTCATCTTACCCGATGCTTTGCTCGAAACGTAACGAACAATCGACAGCACTACGACATTGGCAGCGGTTGGAGGAACTTGCGGGCGCTTTTTACGTCAAGCACGGACTCAAAATCACCAATGCCATCCTCTCCTGATTCCAATGCTTTACCAGACTCAAGCATGTATTGATCCTTTAGGAAGTATTCGATCGCGTAGTCTTTGGCATAGTCAAAAAGCTTGAATCCCGTCACCAAAACTGTTTCTAAGGGAATGATTGCCTCGTTGTAAATGAGGCTGCTGACCAGTCTAAAGTCATGCACTGGCAGCACCCAAGGGTGACTGCCATCGTTCGAGAATTCACCTTTCTTGTGCATTTCCATGAACTTGGCATGCGAAAGAATTGTGCCGCCTGTT
Organism: uncultured Pirellulaceae bacterium; assembly: GCA_938010615.1. GTDB lineage: Bacteria > Planctomycetota > Planctomycetia > Pirellulales > Pirellulaceae > Mariniblastus. Next base: position 8,790 of record CALLUY010000054.1, read on the forward strand.
TCCTCGCAAACTCTTGGATTATCGTCATCAATTTCCGCATCGTAACGCCAGCATCCAATGAAAGTGTGGCAGTCGGTGTTAATGATGACAGGATAGAGCTCGACCCATTCGAGACAAGACGCATATAGATGCGCAAGGTCAATGCAGGTGCCTCTTCGATCGCGTAAGACATCTGATGGAGTACGCAGCCGTTGCGAATCCAAGTTGTAGGAAGGCGGTGGCGAAACGTAGTCCAGTTTGAAGTCGTAAAGCAACGCTTGCCAAATCGCGGACATTTGAGGCTCAATGTCATCTGCTTGGTAGCCGCTGAATCCTTCTTCTGCAGATTCTGCGATGCAACTGAGATACTTCTGTGCAGCGATTACGATATCTTTTACGGCGTTGTCACGAGGTTGAACGAACATCGGTTGGAGCAGGCAATTCGTTTCATCGAGTAGCCATTCATTCACGGCGGCAATCTTGATTGAATACGTATGCCGATGGAGCACTTGCCCTTCCCATTCGACGTTGACGTACAAACTGGCGCGAACATTGTCGCTTGCCTTTCGAATCAGATCCGACGTGAGCGGAACCTGAATACCACCCGGAGGATTATGCTCGGAGCCAATGAACTTGCTATCGGTAAGCTCGATGTTTGGATGATCAACACCAAGTGAAACTCTGGTCCGATACGGATAGGAGTCCTGGCCAACGGTAAGAGTTACTTCGACGTCAATTCCTTCGATGCAATGAGGCATATTGTCCCTCCGATTCAAATTCTTGAACAGGAAATACAGTTGCTTCAATACGCTTTCGCCATAGTGCAACTTGCAAGGAGTAATCGTGTCCAACGGCTGTACCGTCACGCTGACGAGATCCTTGATTTTGTCTACATCCGGGTCGGCGATTATTTTGACTTCGTCATGATTCAGTTGTGCAAGTTTGATCTGCGAGACGATTGCTTCGATTCCTTTCAGGCTCGGCTCAATCAGCTTCTTTGATCGCGCGAACACAGATGTGTTAAACCAGAGAATGATTCCGGTGCCCTTGAGCGACTTCGCCATTGGCTTGACATATTCCCAAGCTGCAATGAATGCCGCCAACGAATCTTGTTTTGAAGTGCTCCAATGCTGATAAAAACGATAGAAGAATCGTTCAGCGAGACCGTCGTCCAGACTGTTTTGAATTCCAATCACTTCCCGAGCGCCCTCAGCGATGCACGATGGAGCAATGCGGGAGCCAGAGTACTGACAGTTCAGACCGACAAGCTGAGCCTTGCGTTTGCCCGCGGAGATTGCTTTTGCGATTTTACGATAGTCAGCCATTCGCACTGACTTTACATTTGCGAAATAGAGTCCGTCGACGACATTGTCAGGCAACGTTTTTTCCAACAGTTTCATTCCCAGTCGAGTGTCAATGCCAGAGATGTGCATGACGTCGGGGGAGCGACGCTTCGCGGTCCCTTTCAGTTTCACGATTGAAGGGTTGGCTTCAAGCTCGACCTCTTTTAGTTCCGCCAGGGCTCCACTGACCAGTTTGCGCTCGTTTGAGAAATCGTACTCAGCCAGTAGCCCAGGAGCTGTTTGCAAAAAGCAAAATCCTCCTTCGTCCGAATCCGAATCCTGTTTCGTTGCTTGCCGAGCATCTTGAGTTGCGGTGTTGTTTCCGTCCAATTGGCGAACGACGATCAGTGGCAGGTTGCCACGATACTTTTTGGTGACAGCGGTCAGCACGTATTCCCAAGGCATCAGCATCGCGTGTTCAAGGAGGGAAGTCGCGCGGGTTCTGGGATTCAAATCAGCATTCACAAACGGGATCGTTACCTGAACGACGCCCGCGCATGCGATTTTTTTGATGACATCGTCGTAGTAATTGACGAAATTCTGCAGGGTTGCGACCGTTTCAGCTCGCATCTCCTCGTGATCTGACGCACTCAGCCGCTGGCGGTTATCGAGCCGTTTGCACAGATAGATCGAGAATTGCCTCATGTTCTTGCTGATAGGAAGTTTTGCGACAACCCCGTTGATCGTGCTGATTACGACATGTTTAGACTTGCCTCTCTGCTTTTCAACTTGTCGGGCCATCCCGCCGCTCCTACGATGAAGGTCATATTCGGTAAACTCCGAGTGTAATTGCGATGACGGACGGTGTGTCGGTCCTGCCGGAGAAACTGTTCTGTCTCCTCGGATTAGGAGTTATTCCGCCCAATCGTCCGAGCTGAAATGCAACGTGTTTGTTCGCAACTCAATCTTCGAACCTCCAACTTTAAACTGTTCATATGGAACTCCCGATCGTCGAAGCCAAAAAAGCCTGTGCACGCCTTGAGGTGCTCAACGGGACCGCTGTGCCGACACCCAAAGGCAGTCGCTGGTTGCCGATGTCCATGAAGGAAGCGAAGAAGCGAGGTTGGGACGAAGTGGATATCGTTTTCGTTACCGGAGACGCCTACATCGATCATCCTTCGTTCGCGATGTCCATTCTTGGACGTACTTTGGAAGCCGCCGGGTTCCGCGTTGGCATGGTGTCGCAACCGGACTGGACGAACTGTGAAGCTTGGCGTGAGTTCGGTCGACCGCGATTGTTTTTCGCAATCAGCGGCGGCAACATGGACTCGATGATCAACCACTACACCGCAAATCGAAAAGTCCGTAACAGCGACGCGTATTCGCCTGGCGGACGAATTGGGCTCAGGCCGGATCGCGCGACATTGTCTTACTGTCACCGCGCCCGCGAAGCTTACAAAGGCGTTCCCGTTATCGCCGGTGGCGTTGAAGCATCGTTACGACGGCTGGCACATTATGACTTCTGGGGTGACAACGTTCGCAAGTCAATTTTGCTGGACTCCAAAGCTGACCTCGTTTGCTTTGGCATGGGTGAGAATCCGATCGTCGAAATGGCGCGACGCCTTGAAGCTGGCGAAACGGTCAAGGACTTGCGAGATATGCGTGGCGTTGCTTATACGCTTGGTGCCAGTGAAGAGACGCCTTGTGATGAAAACACGATCGCGATTCCATCTTTCGAAGAAGTCAAGACAGACAAAGTCGCTTTCGCCGACGCGACACGAATCATTCACCAGGAAACGAATCCGTACAACGCGAAACGACTCACGCAAGCTCACGGAACGCAAACTGTCGTCGTGAATCCGCCAGCGTTTCCGATTTCTCAAGAGGCGATGGACGCGATCTACGGATTGCCCTACACGCGAGCTCCGCATCCAAATTACAAGGAGCCGATTCCAGCATTCAAAATGATCAAGGATTCAGTCACGATCATGCGAGGCTGTTTCGGTGGCTGTACGTTTTGCTCGATCACGGCTCACCAAGGCCGCACGATTCAGTCGCGCAGTAAAGAATCGATCATTGGCGAGATCGAAACGATGGCCGCGGACCCAAAATTCAAAGGAACGGTTAGCGACATCGGTGGCCCGACGGCCAATATGTATCAAATGCAGTGCACCAAACCGGAAGTGGAAGCCGTTTGTCGCAGGCAATCCTGTGTGCATCCCAAGATCTGCAAACTTCTTGGAACCGATCACAGCGAACTGATTCAGATTATGAAAGAGTCACGCGAAGTCAAAGGCGTGAAGAAAGTTTTGGTCGCCAGCGGCATTCGCATGGACCTCGCCCGTCGGAGTCCTGAGTACATGAAAGAGCTGACCGAACATCACGTCGGCGGCCTGTTAAAAGTGGCTCCCGAACACGCGGATGATGAAGTTCTAAACAACATGAAGAAACCTGGCATCGCCGAATTCGCTCGATTTTCGGACAAGTTTCGCGAGCAGTCAAAGAAGGCAGGCAAGAAGCAATACATCGTGCCTTACTTCATCTCCAGTCACCCGGGCAGCAGCGTCAAGTCAATGATTGAGCTCGCCGTGTTTCTGAAGCGTAATGGATACAAGCCTGATCAAGTTCAGGATTTTATTCCGGCGCCGTTGGATGTCGCGACCTGCATGTACTACACGGAGATGGATCCGTTTACCAAGAAGCCGGTTTTCATCGCCAAGAAGTTGAAGGACCGCAATTCGCAGCGAGCGTTAATGCAGTTCTTCAAACCTGAGAACTACTTCGAAGTTGTGAAGGCGCTTAAGTCGGAAGGTCGACAGGACTTGATCGGCAGCGGCTGCGATTGTCTGATCCCCGCCAAGCCGCCAAAGGAAGCTATCGATCATCGCCGCAAGAGCGCCGGTAAGCAGTTCCGCGGTCGGTACGTTCATCAGATTGACGGCCCTGACCAGAAGAAAGGATCCGGGAAGTCAAAAGGCAAAGGCAAAGGCAAGCGAAAACAATCTCGCTTTGCCCCCGGCGAAGGCTATCGTCCCGACCGAAAAAGTGTGAAGAAGAAAAAGCCGTAGATCGAAACGGCCGCGCTACCGTGGCTTGCCATTTGTCGAGCCAGCATTAAGCCGGTCTTGTAACTCTTTCAGTTCTTCAAGCTTTCCGTCGCGAGCCAGTTTCGCTTGTTGCGCCCAAGTGTCAGTGGTATGCATTTGGAAACGTGGCCCCGCTTCGACAAGAATCTTGTCCAGTTTCTTTTTCGAGGTGCCAGCGAGCTTGCTGAAGGTCGTGATGCCGTCTGCGTGTAGAAGTTTCGAGATTTTCGGTCCGATCCCTTCGATTAGTTTCAAATTATCCGGAACTTTTTTGTTGGAAGATTTCTTGATTGCTGTCTTCGGCTTCGCAGGCTTTCCGTTCTTTTTCGAAGTTGCCTTCGGTCTTGCTTTCTTCAGTTCGCGGATGGCAGATTCTTTCTCCTTCAGTTTCTCGGCAAGCTTTTGATTTGTGGCTTTCAGCTTCAGTACTTTTTGTTCGAAAGACTGAGACGCCTTCGTGGTCTTCGTTGTTACTGCATCCAACTTCTTTTGATTGCTTTCCAAACTTGCGGCGAGTGACTTCACTTCTTTGAGGGATGCGGCTTTGTCCTTTTGTAGCGTGCCAATCTGCGACTTTTGTTCTGCGATCGACTCTTTCAACTCTGCGAACTTGGTTTTCTGTTCGCTGGATTTCAATTCCAGTTTCGAATTTGATTTTTCAAGCGATGCGACTTGCGATTCAAGCTTGGATTTTTCCGATCGAATGCCGTTGAGGAAGTCAGTTTGAGACTTGATGGATTCCTTAAGTGTTGTGATCTCGGACTTGTATTTTTCAACGCCTCCCAAGGCGGCTTTCGGGGCGGCGGCATTGGTGACCGAGGCGGATCGCTGCTTTTTGGATTCTTCCAACTTGCTCTCCAGAGATGAGATCTGCTGTTCGCTTTTGGTCAGTGCATCTCGGCTACTCGATAGCTGTGATTGAACCTCCGCAATTTTGGATTCGTAATCGGCAGTGACCTTGTTGAGATCGGAGGTTTTTTCTTCTTCTGCTCTACCAGCAGATTCCAATTGCTCCTTAAGGCTTGTCTGTTCGCGCTGCAATTGCTCGCGTTCTTGATTCAGCCTCGCCACTTGATCCGTCAGCACCGAACGTTCTTTGGAGATTGTTTCGAGGGAAGCAGCTGCCTCGGATAGCTGAGACTCGAGGCCGGAGGTGGAATTTGTTTTGGAAGTAAGCTCAGAGCGGACCGTCGACAATGACGCTTCTAGTTCCGCACGTGATGCTCGAAGCTGATTGAGCTGCGTGTTGAGGTCGTTAATCTGTTTGCCATGTTCGGCTTCGGCGTTCATCGCTGCTTGATTCGCTTCGGCGAGGGCAGTTTCCAGCTTGGCGTGCTGGCTTTCTTTTTCAGCAAGGGAAGCCAGTGCTGTGGATTTTTCCTCGTTAGCGTTGTTGAGGTTGATTCGGATGTCGGCAATTTCAGTTTCGAGGGAATCCCGTTTCGTGGAAAGTTCAGCCACTGCCGTTTGCTTTTCAGCCAAAGATGATTTTACGGTTTCGAGTTCGCTGCGAATTGGAACAGCAGCCATTTTGGACTCATCCAGCGATACCTTTAACTTTTCGTTTTCCTTTTTGCTTTCTGCCAAACGCATTTCCAGTTGTTGTTTTTCATCAGCAATCATTTTCGCCGATTCCAATTTTTGTTCGAAGGACGCTTTCTCGGCCTTAAGTTGTTCCAACTTTTTGGCTGAGGCTGCCTGTGCGTCCTCGAGTTGCCTTTGTGATTTCGCAGAGTCGGTGAGCTCTACTTTGAGTTTTTCAATTTCTTCGTTAGCGGTTTTGTCAGCGTTCGACTTGAGGGTTTTTAAGTTCTCTTCGAGCGATGACTTTTCGGTCTTAAGTTGCTCCAGTTCTTTTGCTGCGGTCTCTTGTTTATCTTCGAGAAGCTTTTTTGACTTCGCGGATTCTGATAGCTCTGTTTTAAGTTTTTCGATTTCCGCGTTTGTGGTTTCGTCGGCGTTTGTCGCTGTGGCGTCTAAGCTTGCAGCCTGATTTGCCTCGTAAGCTTTTTGCGATGCCCGGAGCTTGAGCACCATGATCTTTAGCTTTTCGACGTCGGATTGTTTGGATTCCAGTTTCGCAATTGCTTTCGCTTTCAACGCGTCGTATTTTTTTTTGGCTTCGTCAAGTTGCTCTTGAACCAATTGGTGTTCTTGCGAGCTCTGTTCGGTGCCTGCCTGGGCGTTCTGTGCTTCGATGCGAGCATTGTTTGAGGCATCTAACTTCGACGTTAGTTCTTTGAGCTTCGTCTCCATTTCTGCGACGCGGTTGTTTTTCGATTCCGCAGCGAGTACCTGCGACTCCAGTTTCGTCCGTTCGCTTTTTTCTGCGTCGATTTCGGATTTGAGTTTCTTCGTTTGTTCCTCGTGCTTGACTTCGGCTGCCTTCTGGTCTTCCTTAAGTTGTTCGAGTTCGTTTAGTAGTTCGTCGCGTTCCTGTTCGAACCGTTTGTTCTGATCAGAAAGCCTCGATTCTAAATCCTGAGATTTTTGGAGCTTGGATTCGAGGGTTGCCAGTTGCTGTTTCATATCTGAGGCTCCTTGCGACTCGTAGTCCGATGTCACAAGTGGCGTTGTGAAGCTCGATTTCGAAGATTCAATTTCATCGTGATCTTCGAACGTCATTCCGAATTCATCTTCTGAGAAATCGAGTTCTTCTTCATGTAAGTCTGCTTGAATTTCTGTTTCAGCCTCTTCTGCGTCACCGTCAGGCATCGATGCGGCTCCAAATGCGGTCGATCCGAGGGATGCGGCTCCACCCGCGGCGACAGCTTCGTCAGTATCCATGTTGTTTTCAAATTCAATTTCGTTAGAGAAATCAAATTCTACGGCGTTTGAATCGGACATCTCCGATAGATGAGCCGGTTCATTTTCGTCTGTGTCGAAGTCAAGGAATTCATCGTCTGGTTCGGCGAACTCCGATGCTATTTTTTCTTCTTCGGAGTTTGCGGTGACCGATGAACTCGATTCAGTTGATCGATGGCCATGCGATTTCTTTTTCCGTCGAGCCAGCCATGACAAGAGCAGACCGAGCAGTAACACGGCACCGAGCAACAACCAAAGCCACCAAAGGTCGGAGAGAATGTTGGAGCTATTTGACTCTTGGATCGAGTCGCCAGCTTGTGCGAGCGTGTAGAAAGGCGGAAGTGGCACGTCGTGTTCCTCAATTGGTGGATTTCAAAACCTCTGCTTGCTGTTGCATCCCGCAGCTATTCTCGCAGATCGGAATCGCGGAGGAAAGTTTTTGAAATCCCTCGGAGTTTTGAGGGGCTTTTCGCCGGTTACCGGCGGACTGTTTCGAGAATTTGCCGCTTATCGACAGTTGAGGAACGGCCAAGCAAGAGCAGGTATGTGTCCCGTCCGCGGCGTCGGTAACCGATGTCACCAATCAAGATTGAATCAAGTGCCTGATTCACTTTCGCGACTTCGTATCTTCTCAATCGCTTTCGCGATCTTTTTTTGTTCGTCCTTCGTGCGGCCGCGTTGTCCAAGTTTTTCTGAATAGCGTTCCAGTATCTCCACGCTTTTGGAGGTTCCATAGTCCCCAAGTATGTCGATAGCTTTGTTGGATTTGTGATAGTCAGAAGTCAGCGATTCAAGATATTTCTCGCATGTCGGTTCGAGCAAATCGGGATACTTTAAGGTCAGCACAGTTCGAGCGTGTGGAGATTCCAAGTCGCTTGCAACAAGGGCTTCGACGTCTGCAAGGAAGCGATCCTCTAGGCGTGGGTGTATCAGCAGGAGCTCCAACGGGAAGGTGGCCTTGCCTTTCTCACGGTTTGCATAGTTTTGCAACACATCAGGAACATGTTCCGTCAGCACCCAGTTTCTGCCCGCACGCCTTGCGTTGTTAGCGTGCCAACGGTGGTTACCTCCAAAACCTGTATCAAACCTTGCCTTGTAATCCGCGGTGATTGCTTGAGAAATTGCCGCGTTGGATTCAGGTTTAAAAAAGTTGAGGAGTTCGATCGCCGAGTTGCGAGTTTCCGTGCGTTCAGACTTCAGATTTTCGGCAATTCTTGCAAGCACCTCAGGCTTTGCACGCCGCGTTGTTGGATGAGAAGCATGATCTGTTTCGCGATACAAATTGGCGATTTGCGTTTTCGCATTTTCTTGGTTCAAAAGCTCCAGATCGAATTCAAAACTTGCGCTCGACTCGCCACGAGAAAACTTTCCCGTCGTCCTCGACCGGATTACTTTTCCAACGGTGCGACTAAAATCGACGAACTGAGTGGCTTCGAATTGCAATGAATTATCCCCTTCATCATTTGTGGATTGATCAGATTTTGGGGTAAGCGTTAACAGGTCGACCTCTTCTGCCGACCAAACTCTTTTGATCGTTGCCAAATCGACTTCGTCCTTGATAACTTCGTTGTCAACTATCAGTTTGTACAACCTGAGTCCTTCTTGCTTTGCGGCATTCTTTCTAAAACTATCGATTCTACTTTCGGCAACAATGTTTTGGCCCGATCCAACAGCAAACCAGCCTTCCGAATTTCTCCAACGACGTCGTCCCGATTCAATTTTGAAAAACGGTGCCGCTTGCATGTTGAACGCACCGGGAGGGTAGAAATCACCATAATTGATATGCCCATCACCGGATGCTGTTCCCGACGGTCCAATCGTAATCTTCCTTGGATAGCGATTGGCGACTAGCGATTTGGAACCCGGGAAAGAAATCTTTGGTACCCCGGTGTTCGGTCCGAGCCGTAACATGTTCTTCTTTTGGCCAGACGATGACGGTCGGTCAAAAGCATACTGCATTTCAACCATGAATTCCTTGTCGACCGAAGGCGATCGCGAAACTGAAACCTTGACCAGATTCTTGGCTGTCTGAGCAATTGTTTCTTCCGCACTGGAAGGTTCGAGAACCTTGAGTTCAAAAGTTCCTGCTTCGAAACGTGGAACAATTTTAGACATCGGAATCTTTTTCACTTTGGCGTTATCCTCGTAGAGCAAAGCCGCGACAGTGCCCCAAGGCTCAACGAGAACGCCAGATCGCCACACAGAAGGGATGTAACCCTTGCGAACGTAACCCATTCCCGAGCTATTTGGCTTTCTCATCGCTGTAACACCAACCAGTGATTCAATTCCGCCATCGACGAGAACTCTCGCAGCGTAAAGATGCTCGCTGGTTTCATCTGCACCTGACAATTTTGGAGCGGCGAAATCAGGGCCCGCATAGTCGATGACGGCTATGTTTTCCTTTTTGTATTCAGCAACGACTTCGCCGGAGTATTTGTTGCCGCCAAACTCCAGCTCGATGCGATCAGCTTTCTGCACGGTCCTCAACGGGACAATCACGCGGCTACCCGGTATTCCCAGGCCAGTTACATGTTCTGACGCGGCCATCTTCTTGCCTTTGAAAAAACTAGAATGTCCCTTTTCTGATGAGGCTGATCCAAGTGATTCGTAAAGCAGGTCGCCTCTGGCTTCGACGGGTTCCTCGCCTCTGGCTTCGTAGCGTATGCGAGTTTCGTAAACCGTTAGCGTGCCCGTAGGCCCAGGCAAATATTCAATGGCACGAATTGGCGGAGCTGAAGGTTCGGGCTCGGGCGTTGACGTTTTGGCTACGACTGATGCAACTTCCTCTTTCGAAGAATCGTCAGTCACTTCAGGTGTAGCAACGGCGACATTCGGCGTTGTTGAAGCCGAAGGCAGTTTCGCAACATCGCCTTTGGGCCACATAAAAAAGGCACCTGCACCGATCAGGGTTCCCAGCAACACAACCGCTGAAGCGATGATTGCAACCAAGGGAATCGAAGATCGCGTTTTGGCAGCGGGCTTTGCAGCTTGTGGTATCGAAGCAACCTTGTTTGTTTTGGGCGCAATCGGAGCGGTTGCCGGAACTTCGGCCGAAGGAACCTTTTTTGGAGAAGCTTGGGCAGGAGGCGCGGGCTGTGGAGCCCGTTTTGGTTGAGCCGTTTGAAGTCTCGCCGAGTCATTGGCTTGTTGATCGTCGGGAATTGGAATTGGTATCCCGTGACGGCACTTTGGGCATTTGACCAACTTCCCGTAGTGCTTTGGACTTGCTTTGAGCTTAGATGAACATTCGGGGCAGGTAATTCTCATGATGTTTCAGCACCAGTACGCGTAACAACCAGTTTCGATTTTCAATTAGAGCCTCGAATTCCATTGTAATTGCAGTCTCACGGTCATTGAACTTTCAATAAACCCGTATTAGAGATTTCGACCGACGGCTTCGCCGACTGATTTCAAATTGAGTTCAGTCAACCTTCGCAAGATCGTTTTGTTGATCTCCTTTACGATCGATGGCCCGCCATAGATGAAGCCCGTGTAGAGTTGAACCAGTGAAGCCCCGGCGCAAATCATCTCCCACGCGTCGTCGCCGTTCATGATGCCGCCGACTCCAATGATCGGGAATGCTCCATCGGCAAGCTTAAAGGCCTGCGAAACGACGTCACGGCTATGCGTGGTCAGCGGGGAACCGGAAAGTCCTCCATTGCCGATCGCGGTTACCATTTCTTTAGACGACTTGAGCCCATCACGAGCGATCGTTGTGTTGGTTGCAATCAGGCCACTCAACTTTGTTTCCTTGACGATGGAAACGATATCTTCGAGCTGTCCGTCTCCTAGATCTGGAGCGATCTTTAACAAAATTGGTTTGTTGGTGATTTCGTGATCCAGAGAAAGTCGAGAGTTCAATTCCTGCAATCGGTTGAGCAATTCGATCAGCGGTTCACGATTCTGTAGCTCGCGCAGTCCGGGTGTATTTGGCGAGCTGACGTTAACGGTAAAGTAGTCGGCGTAGGAAAACAGTCGCTCGAAACTGAACAGATAGTCTTCGGTGGCTTCGCTGACCGGGACGACTTTCGTTTTCCCAATGTTGATTCCCAGAATATCTTCGGGTGTCGATTTTCGCGTTTTCGCAAGTCGTCGTGCTGCGGCATCAGCGCCTTCGTTGTTGAATCCCATCCGATTGATGATCGCTTTGTCAGCCGGCAGGCGAAACAGACGCGGCTTCGGATTTCCAGATTGGGCCTGTCCGGTCAGAGTGCCGACTTCGACATGGCTGAACCCGAGGTTGGCCAGATCAGGAAACCATTTGGCGTCTTTGTCGAATCCTGCCGCCAAGCCGACTGGATTGGCGAACGGCAATCCGAAGGCCTCTGTTTCAAGACGTGAATCTGCGACCGTGAACCGGGACCGCATGATCGACGGAATCGCCGGGAGTGAGGACAGCCCAGCGAAGGTTCCCATCGAAAAATGATGCGTCCATTCTGCGGGAAATTTGAAAAGTAGGTTTCGACCGACAGATCGCCAGAGCATAGGTGCTTTCGGTAGTTGATAGTGATTTAGATTTGAGCGCCTTGCCGCTCACGTTCCAATCCTCAGACCTTCAAACGATAGAACTCGATCGCTGTTTGGCCAAGGACATGTGACTTTTCGTCCTTGGAGAGCCCGCCAATGCAATCGGTCAGCGCGTCGAAGACTTCTTCGTAAGTTGCAGCCAGCTCACAGACTGGCCAATCGCTTCCGAACATGCAACGCTCAGGTCCAAAGTGCTCCAGTGCAATGTCAACGTACGGTTTGAGGTCCGCAGGTTTCCAGTTTTCCCAATCGGCTTCGGTCACCATTCCCGAAAGTTTGCAATAGACGTTCGGACATTTCGATGCTGCGATGAAATCGTCCTTCCAAATATCCATGTCACCGTTCTTGATGACTGGTTTGGCGAGATGGTCGATGACGAGCCTGAGATTCGGGAACTTTTGGGCGACGGTTGCGCCGTGCTTCATGTGCTTGACGAAGAACAACAAATCGAATGCGACGTCGTGCTTTTCGAGCAACGCCAAGCCTTTTAGGATTGGTTCGCTGACAATGAAGTCATCGTCAGGTTCGGCTTGAGTGACGTGGCGAACGCCGAGGAATTTTTCCATCGACTTGTACTTTTCGATTTGGGCTTCGCATTCTTCGCTGGCCAAATCTACCCAGCCAACAACGCCGGCCAGAAAGTCGTTCTGCTCACAAAGACTCAACACCCAATCGTTTTCCGCGGTGTTGTGTTGAGTCTGAACGAAGACAGTTTTTTCGATGCCTTTCGCCTTGAGGTGCGGAGCGAGGTCGGCCGGCAGGAACGATTTGCAGATCGGTTTGTGTTCGTCGGATTCTTGCCACGAGTGATCGAACTCAGACATGGTTCGATCCCAGAAATGGTGGTGTGCGTCAACGATCATTAGATAATCCTGAAGTTTGAAACTGTGTTTGCATGTTGTTCGTAGTTAACGCCTTTAGGCGTGTCTCGCGTAGCTCGGACACTACCAATCACAACCCGAAGCGTAAGTTTTGAAGTTGCAGTATTTAGTGCTGAAAGCACGGCATGTATTGGCCATTCGAGCTGAGGTGGCATAAGCCTCTGGCTTGTGATCGTGTTTAGTGCTGAAAGCACGGCATGTATTAGCCATTCGAGCTGAGGTGGCATAAGCCTCTGGCTTGTGATCGTATTTAGTGCTGAAAGCACGGCATGTATTAGCCATGGACGCAAGTCCATGGAAACGGGATGCATTGATCGGTAGTCCTGAAAGGACGGCAGGAAGGTTGCGGTAGTGCAAAGATTGGCTCCTGCCGTGCCTTCGGCACTCTGCGGCGATTCACTAACCCTAACCACGGACTTGCGTCCATGGCTAATGCATGCCGTCACTTCGTGACTGAAAGTGTGTAACTTCAAAACTTACGCTTCGGGTTGAGATTAATACTATTGGCTTTCTAAAGCTCCCTGTGCAGACAACTACGACAATCTACTTTCCGATGCGAACCATGAAATCTTTTGTGCGAACCAGCAGATCGTTTTCGACAACCACCGGCGTCGCGTAAACGGGGCTGCCGAAATCGAACGAGCCAACTTCTTCCATGTCCGGATCGCACTTCACAACTTTCATGATGCCATCTCGGGATCCAATGTAAAGATGCTCTCCTGCCTTGAGGATCGAAGCCGAAACGTTTGGCAGAAACCGTTTCTTGTTGATGACTTCACCTGTTTTCGCGTTAAGAGACCGAATCACACCGGGCCGATCGCTGGTCGCGTAGATCACTCCATCGTGTGCAACAAACGAAGCCATCGCCGGAGCATTGCGAGCTCGCCATTGAATCGAATCGCTGACATCGCCGCTTCCCGGTTTGACAGCAACGAATTCTGATTTTCCGTATCCCGTCGAGATGACAAAATTACCCTCGGTGAAGACCGCCATTGGTGTCACAGAGAATCCGAAACCGTACTTCGCGCGCCAAACCTCTTCACCCGTCTGCACGTTGTAGCTGCAAACCCAATTCGCCCCCGGAACGACGGCCTGACGAACGCCATCAAGTTCACGAACAACGGGTGTGCTGTAAGCTTTCATGAATTCGACGCTGTCAGCAACGATTTCCGGTCGGTCCGTTTTCCATGCGTCACTGCCAGTCTCCAAATCAATCGCCGCAACGAACTGCTCGTCGATACCATCGCAAACAAGAATCACCTTGCCGCTGTCAATGATGGGAGACGATCCCGGGCCGACACTGTGATCGATCACGAACTTCCGATCCCAAGCGACTTTTTTGGATTCGGCGTCAATGCACCAAGTCCCATAAGCTCC
>CALLUY010000055.1 GCA_938010615.1 uncultured Pirellulaceae bacterium
CAGCCAGAATCGCGATGCCTCGTTCTTTTACAAGACCACCCCAGCGAGCATGAAGCAACAACGCGCTCCAGAGCACGATCATCAACGCGCCGTTTTCTTTTGGATCCCAACCCCAGAATCGACCCCACGAATCATCGCCCCAGAGTCCACCGAGCACGGTGCCGAAGAAGCTGAAGAACAATGCAAAGCATGTCACACCGTAGATGACGTTCGAAAACAGACGCCGAGTGTCCTTGTCCATTGCTGGTGTTAACATGGTTGCCAGGATATAGCCCAATGCGATAAATCCAGCTGCAAGCATGACGGCGTAACCGATCGTGATGCAAACAACATGTGTTGAAAGCCAGAACTGTGTATCGAGAACGGCGACCAGCACGGAAAAAGTATCGCCATCGACAATCGACATCGTCCACGCCCACAGCAGTGCTCCAAAAGCACCAATGGATCCCATTGCGGTTCCCACGCCCAATTTGGTCATGGCTTCAACTAGAAGCATGATGGCCACGAACACTGCCGACACAAAAAGCGCTGATGAATAGAGATTCGTGGTCGGCGGTCGCCCAGAAATGTAAACTCGCATTACCAATCCAATGGCCTGAACCAGCAACGCAATCAGAATGACTGCGATTGCAGTTCGTCCAAATATTTTGCTTAGCTTCAGATCGAAGCTCATCAGCCACGAAAAGGCCACGGCAACAAAACCGATCAGGTAAAGCACCATGCTCATGTAGAATGGCGACCAGCCGTTATAGATTTTCTCGACGCTCATTCTGCTGACGAATCCTTTGACCTCGTCAGTTCCACGAACCGTTGCCAAGTATTCATCCGTCAATGAGTTGAACGTTTCTGCGTCGCCCGCGCGGTAGGCGGTTCCCATTTCGTTGAACAGTCCCGCCAATTGAAGATCAAGCGAATCAGACTCAGTGTCAATTTTGTTTTCGCCGCCGTTGATGCCTGCGAGAATATCGCTGATGCGTTGATCCGTGCTACCAAATGCCATGCTTCGGAATCGCTCGCCGACGGGCGTTTCCATAATCGCAGCGATAATCTCACTTCTGGTCTCGGCACCATCTTTTTTTGCAGCAGCAACACGTTCTTTGGTGAACAGCATCTTTTCAATGTCAATCTTGTCGAGCATTTCCATTGTTTCCGCCGTGCGATACTCCCTGACGTCTTCGTCCTTCTCAAGCAGTTTCGGGTACAGTGACATCACTGAGGTTGCTTCAAGCTCTTTCGCTGTCTTCATTAGCCAACGTTTGTTGTCCGCTTTTGAAAGCAATTCCCATTCGTTTCCTTTTGGTACAAATCTGGGCCAGTGATCCGGCTTGCGACTGGTTGGAAATGGTCTGCCACCAAGATCTGCAACGACTTCACCACGTTGAACGTCCAGTCGATCGGAAGTTGAAACGGAATCGTCTGACGTGATCATCGTGAGCGTTAACGCCCGTTGCATGTTTGTCAGGATGGATGCCATTCTGGTTTCGTATTGAGTCCAGTCTGAGTCAGGAGTTCCCGGCGTCGGCAAAGCCGCAAACAGTTTCGAAGGAGCGTTCCGCAGTTGTTTTAGAGAATATCGAAAGCGAGTGTCCTTTGGCTCGCCAGCAATCGCTTCTTTCGGAAGGTCGAGTGCCGTGAGGACTTCTAAGTCTTCGATTCGGAAAACGCGATACAGATCGTATCCATCGGCTTTGAACATCGAATCAGCCAGCCAACGAATCGCGGGTTGCTTTTCGGTATTTTTGTCGAAGACGAATTCGCGTTTGGTGAATTGGCGTGCGGTGTTTCGAGCAAACGATTCCAGCGGTTGAATACGCCCTTTGTTGGTGATCGGAATTTCGCCGAATCGGTCCAGCCTCATTCCGGACTCGTGCTCTACCGGCCGCATCGACTTCGAAAGCCCTGAAAGTGCATAGAACCCAAACACCGCCGCAATGCCAGCGGGAATAAGAAAGCCCGGAGATTTCCAACGAGAGGTCTTTGTCTTTGGTTCGATCAGTTCCGCCGTTGGTACTTTCGTGGGTCGGCTTTGGCTTTTCTTTAAGTGTGCGATCAATGAACTGCCGAATTGCCCGGCCAGCCCGACGACAGTGAACATGCAACAGATGTACGGAATCATCCAACCTTGATTCTTGACCACCTGAAGCGCCGACATTTCCTGTCCACTATCATCTTGGATATAGTTCGCTTGATAGAATGTCTCTCCGTTGTAGCGAAGAGGATTGTTCATCCAGATTTCATGTTCAGAAGTTGACTCAGAATTGAGATCCGTCAATTCGACTTGGGAGGAGAACCATTTTGGTTTGTCAGTTCCAGTGTAGTACTCAGCCTTTACATCGTTGAGTTTCAATGAGTACGGTTTGTATTCCGTTTTGAACCGAAGTGCGATTTGATACGATTTGTCATCGACCTCAATTGTGTCTGCAAAGTCTTGTCCCCAAGTGATTTGCGACACGAACCACTCGCCAAGAGATTCGCCCGACTTGGACGTGAGTTCAATGCGGGCCGATGCCGAATCAACTTGGTCGGCAAGGCCCGAATCAAGACTGACGGCGCCCCAGCGTTTGCCAATGCCTTTGGCGTTTTCGTTGGGTGTTGAATGTCGTTCTAGCCGTGAGTTGTCGAGGAACTCCAAGCATTTGACGGTAAACGGGAGCTTTTCGTCGTTGATCGCTA
>CALLUY010000056.1 GCA_938010615.1 uncultured Pirellulaceae bacterium
CCAGCATGGAAGATGCAATTCTTGCACTTGAGCGTCGCGGCATTAATCTTAGAGCTCACTCCAACCGGATGGACAACGACGGGCGATTGCCTGTCTTCCACGCGTTCTTGGGCACGACCGAAAAGTGGTTTACAGATCGCAAGAAGTTAGATGAATTCATTAAGCAACACGAATCAGAATCGGGCGTCGAAGTTACGGTCGAATCAGAAGACGACTCTCCCGAAGGTGAAGAAGTCGATGTAGCCAACACACTTCGTATCAACGAATTCCACGAAGTACGAACCATCAACGCTGGTTTGAAAGCGCTCGACCAATTCGGTTTGGGTATCGAAGCGATGTTGCCCGTCGATCGAACCGGTTTGGAAAATCCCCGCTTCATTCTTTACAAAGGCGACAACGAGAATCCGGTAACTGACCTTCGCGGCTTGATCGCTGGAGTCCGAGCCCTTGGTGAAAAAGGTATCCACCTCACACGTTTCAAAGGCCTCGGCGAAATGAACGCAGAAGAGTTGCGTGAAACGACCCTTGATCCAGAGAATCGTACGTTGATTCAGATCAAGATGCCGAACGTCGCCGAAGCCGATGACATGTTCCGTATACTGATGGGCGACAAAGTCGAACCACGTCGGGAGTTTATAGAGAAGTATGCGTTGGACGTTCGCGAATTGGACGTGTAGAGCATGAAATTCGTGGCTGCGGCTTCCAGCCGCAGTGGTCACAACCCAAAGCGTAAGCGAGGTGCCCTAATCGCCTCGCTGACGCTTCGGGTTGCGACTTCGGCAATCGTGCCCTCAACGACTCCAGTGCATCAGCCCAGCAGATACACCAGCCTTCGCAGTTTCAGTTTTTCGGGGCAATCGATGTCAACCAGTCCATCCTCAACTTCGAATCAGTTTTCGATCAAGCGATTGTTCTGGACGATGATCGTCGCTTCGGTCGTGTTCAAGTTGGCGGATTTGGTTGGCCTTCTTGATCTGATCGCTGGTAACTGGGAGTTTGCTCGCGGCAACAGCCGAGCCGGGATCATCGTCTCGATCATTATTTTCACGGTGATCGCGGTTGTTTACATTGGCTGGTTGGGAATTCGATTGCCGTATCTGATCGAACAATATTTGGTGCTCAAGAAGAAACGCGATCAACGAAGAAAACAGTTTGAAAAAGAACTGGAAGTGCATCGCGATCAATAGCGAGGCAATCCAAGCCCGAAGCGCAAGAGCGCAAGCGAGTGGTCTTTTGATGCTGGGCTACCCTCGCGCTCTTGCGCTTCGGGAATGAATTATTGCACACCAGCTATTGCAGCTTCGTCAGGTCAATCGCGGGAACGCCATCGGGTTGCGGCAACGCCCACATTTGCATCGGATCACCGTAGAGCGAATCAAACTGATAGTCGCTCGCTTCGATAACCATCTTTGTTTTCTGACCATTGCTAAACAAATGCATTTCGATCTTCTCGGGCAATGAAACGCCTTGCTTTGGAAACGACTTGTAGTCGATCGAATCCGTGTACGCGATTCGTTGAAGCTGGTTGTTGTAGAGTGCTTGTTGAAGCACGATACCTTGCCGTGGATGGACCAGAGTCACACGATAGTTTGCACCGTTGGGAGTTTGGCGGGTTGAAACCAATCTTAGATATCCCTCTCGCGTCAGTTTGGGATCAAGTTGATGTTTGTCGGTGGCTTCGAATTGAATTAATCCCAAACCTTCTAATAACCAAACGGGCTCCAGAGGAATCGCTTGGCGAACTTTTGAATTGGCGTTCCGGAATCCTTCGTGACTGGCATGAAAGATCGCAGGTTTCTGATTTGGTAAATTGACTTTCGTCCAAACCCAAAAATCCTGATCGTTGCTACCGACATCAACGCCAAACTGGGATACGCCCATCACACCAGCTTTGATTCTCAATCGTCGAGGTAACTCCAGTTGCATCGTGCCGCGAAGTTTCGGTGTCCCGTCGAGCGAAATACGAATGTTGCTGCTGAGTTGTTTGAATTTTGAATTGCTGCTGAACAGATGCTGTAGAAGTTCAGCTTGATTTGGCGTTCTATTGAAGACAACCGGGATCGGATCGGTTTTCTTGCCAAAACTGAACAGTTGCGCGTTGCTGGTATTGGGAATCAGAAAGGCAACAATCAGAGCAATGATTACGCCGGCGGACTTTAGATTTGGCATCAGATTCGGGTTCACGATTCAGCCTCTTCGTCCGCGATGATGGGTTGATTGGAGAACAAGTGCTCCCCCAGTTCATTCTGGATCGACACGACTTGGTCGTCCGAGATATCAACTTCAGGGACCTCGAAGGTTTCACCGTCTTTTCGGTCCAGCAAAATTGAATACCTTCCTTCTTCGGCATCGATCGTATCTTTGTGCGTCAAGATTCTTTTCTGCAGCAACAATAGGCTCATCACAAAAGCTGCCTCATTCTGGTTCTTTTCCAGCTGATGCTTGAAATATGACAGCAACACACTTTTCGGAGCCCAATAGACTTTGCCGGTATCCAAATCAGGAACTTGCTGGCGCCAAAACCCGATGCAGTCATCGCCAGGACCTTCCCAGCTATCATCCGAAAAATCCAGGCGAGAGGTTTGCCCATCAGCCAGTTCGATTAGCGCCGACCAATACGTTTCGCCGGGTTCCAGTGGGCGTTCGGTGACCGAGCACTTCTTTCCACCGCGTCGAAAGTCGAACTGCTGCATAACGAACTGCTACCACGAAAAAGAAAATCGTGGCGGACTTTATAGTTTTACCTGAACGTCGGCAAGAGTTCTTACCGATTAAACCCGTGACTTCTTCATAATGCATACAACCAGTCAGCTAGCATTCTGACACCATCCCGCGAAGAAGTCCCATACCCAGTTTGGTCTGCCGTGTTGGCAGATCCCCCGCTTCCCCCAGAAACGGTTGAATCAAGGAAGATACTATGCGCTCAAAATCCCGCTTGTCGCAACAGAAGCGACGAAAGAACACAAATCATAACTACGGCACCCTCGAAGATCGAAATCTTCTCGCCACGCTGGTCGACGTCAATGTCGGCAGCGGAAGTTTGACGATCAACATGAACGCGCACAATGACGCAGCTGTTGTTGGTGTCGCAGACAACGGAAACGTAACGGTCAATGGCAGTCAGGATTTGGATACAGCGGCGGCTGGAACTCAAACATTGTCAGCCAATGACATGACCAGCGTAACGATCGAAGGCGATTCAGCCCGCAGGTTGCAGACGGTGACATTTGACGCAGACTTCAACGGTCAGCGCGAACTTCAATCTGTCGAAATCAGCGAAGTCAATGAAATTACGGTCAAGAGCCATCTCAAGATCACAGGTGATCTCGATGTCCAAATGTCAGGAACAAATGGTCGGATAATCAGCGATGCTTCCAGCGGTCGATTGACCGTAGGTGGCACCACGACCATCGACGCCGGAGCAAACACGATCGGCTTGAACAACGCTGGGAATGACTTCAACCGGTTGAACGTGACGACGACTGGCGGTGACTTCCACGCGGCGATCAATGATGAAACCGGCATCGTGCTAACAGGAGTCCAAACAACAGGAAATTTTGTATTGTACGCAGGTGGCTTTGTCCAAGATGCCGCAAACACAACGATCGAAATCGGCGGAACGGCTAACTTTTCTGGATCAGCAATCCAATTGGGTGACCATGCTGGCGACACAACGAACTTCCATCGCTCGGCCTTCAATTCGACCGGTCACGTAGAAGTACAGGAAGACTCCAACACCATCCTGACGACCAGCAATGTTGGTTCGTTGACATTGCGTTCTGACGGCGGCATTTACGATGGTGTTCGCACCAGAATCAATGTCGAAGGTCTGGCTCAACTTTATGGAAACAACCGAGTTCGTATCGGCGAAGGTGGCCAAGACGTATTCAATGCTGGTTCCGTTGAGTTTCGCTCTAACGGCAACGTCCATATTTCGGAGAACAGTGACACCGTGATCACGGGAGTCAACCACGGTAGATCCGCGAACATCAAGTCATGGGGACATGTTAGTGACTCGGATGGGACATCGATCAACGTCGAGTATCGAACAGGTCTTGAAGGCATCAGCGTTGTTCTTGGCGATTCACCAACGGACATTTTCAATACGGGCTCGATGTTCTTCTGGACAGCAGAAGAGTTCTCTGTGACAGAAGATTCCAACAGTCACATCGTTGAGACGAAGAATCAAGCAGGAGACTTCTACCTTGAGTCTGCGGGCGCGGTTACGAATGGGAAAGACGCACAAGTAAACGTCGATAATCTCGCCGAGTTTAAAGCGGTCAGCGTCAATGTCGGCGCCACGCAAGAGGATATTTTCAACGCTGGTTCCGTGAAGTTTGAGACACGAGGGCGATTCAAACTTTCAGAAAACAGCGATGTATCAATCGTCGGAGATAGCTCGGCAGCCACTTCGGTAATTAATGCCAAAGGTGACATCACCAATGAGGCCAATACGAAAGTCAACATTCGTAGCAACGCTGCGTTCTTCGCTGACAACATTGTCCTGGGGAATCGTTCGGGCGATGAGTTCAATGCAGGAACGATCGCATTCCGTACGCCCGCAAATGCTGCCGGAATCGTGCACATCAACGAAGACAGCGGCACGAATCTTGGTGGTGATAGCGAAGCGAAGAGTTTGCAATTGACCTCCAAAGGCAACATTACCGATGGTCCAAATTCGAACGTTGACATCGCTGGTAACGCGAGATTGAAGACACTGAACAACGGTCGAGTATTTCTTGGCGACTCAGGCGTGCTACCAGATAGCACACCCTACGATGCGGTCTTTGAGTCCCTTTCACTGACGGTTCAAACGGACGGTTCAGGAAATGCAACAATCCACAATGATGGCGACATTGTCCTCAGGGGTGTCAACCGAGCAAACTCGCTTTCTTTGATTGCTGACGGTGGAGAGGGCAAGATTCTTGACGCTTTGGATTCACAGATTGACGTAACTTACAATCTCAATGTTGAGGGTAGCGTTATCAATCTTGGCACCGCGATCATCGCAAACGGTTCTTCAACGGATCGGCTGGAGTTCAAGTCACTGACTTTCAAGTCTGCCGGCAATGTCAACGTATCAGCTGACGACTCATTCTTCCTGACAGGAAGTAGCCGCAGTGGCGGTTTCCTTACGCTTGAGTCAGAAGGTGACATTCGATCGACTGGCGGTTCAGAATTGGTTTCTCAAGCGGGAGCCAGATTCGACGGAATGGACATTCTGGTCGGGAACCTTGACAACGACTGCTTCAACATCATCGACACCAACAACGATGGCTCGAAGAGACTCTCAGTCAATGGAGAAGGTACTGAAGACGTTCAGCTTGGTTGCAACGTTTAACCAAAACGAACATGTACAACACAAGAAGGCTCGTGAGATTCTCGCGAGCCTTTTTTTATTATCGCTCAGTTCGCCCAATCGAAAGCGAGCGGTTACGAAAGCAATCGGCCTAGTTCTGGTTATCCCAATGCGAAACCTACGCCTCTTTTACTTTCTTGAAGTTGATCTTTACGTATTCCGAATAGCCATCGATCGCAGCGGTACCGTTATCAATTTCCGCAGCACGAAGCGATTTTAGATCAGCGTTCTTTGTGTTGTATTCATCCGAAAATTTGTACTTAGGGCGTTTGTAGCTTCGTATCACAAAGCTGCCTTTGTCGACTTCTTCACCCTGTCCATCGACGGCTTTGAAGACTTCCTCTTTCAGATCATCCATTTCGTCTTCGAGCTTAGATACTTCCATTTTGAGCCAAGCATAAAGTTCAATCGGATCAGTTGGGCGCGTCATCGGAAGTCCTCTTGGTCAAAATAGCCGGTTGTTTGCCACGAAAAAGAAGCGTTTCAAACCCGAATATATCGAGCCGCTCATTCTTCAATCGTGACATCATAATGCAGTCGATAACGAATTGACTATCCAGTTATTGGTATCTGTAGGAAAAGTTAGCACAAACGAATACGATAGAGGTCCACGAACATCGAATACAAGGACCAAGTTTAAGTGCAAGCTCGTTTACTGATCCCAAAAATCAAAAAGCTGTACGAAACGTATCTCGAACTCGAACCGGACCAGCTAAGAAAAGTGGCGCTCGATCTGGGTTTCGAATCGCGAACGCACGGTAACATCGAGGCCCTCGTCGCGCGAGGTTTCGCGCTTGTTCGAGCTGCCGCAATGCGTGAGCTCAAGATGGTGCACTACGACGTGCAGTTGATCGGCGGTCTGGCGATGTGCCGCGGCAATGTCGCTGAAATGAAAACAGGTGAGGGAAAGACACTCACTGCGACACTGCCCATGTTCCTTCGAGCACTCGGTGGCGAAGGCGCGCTGTTGGCGACCAGCAATGATTACCTTGCCATGCGCGACGCGATGGAAATGAAACCGGTCTACAATCTGCTTGGAATGAGTGTCGGAGTCATTCAGACAGAGATGTCACGCGAGCAACGTCGCGAGTCGTACAAATGCGACATCACTTACGGAACAATGAAAGAGTTTGGCTTTGACTTTCTTCGTGATCATTCGGCACGCCGAGAGCAACAGCAGCGAGACTTCTACTACGGCGGCTCCGAAGGGGGTGTGGCTCAGTCACCGATGTCCGTTTCGGTTCATCGCAAACCGCACTTCATTTTGATTGACGAAGCGGACAGCATTCTGATCGACGACGCTCGAACGCCATTGATCATTTCATCCGCAGGTGATGATGAGAGCCAAGAACAGGAAACGAGTCTCTATCAGTGGTCCGCCGATTCAGCTCCGCAGTTCGAAGAAGATCTGCACTATTGGTACGATCGCGAGCGACGCAAAGTTGATCTGACACCCGAAGGCACCGCACTGGTCCGTGAAGTCGCGAAACCAAAAGACTTGGCTGGTATCGGCCTGCTGCAGATGTACGACTTTATCGAACGATCGATTCAGGTTTATCGCGACTATGAAGTGAACCGCGAATACGTCGTTCGCGACGGAGAAATTGTCATCGTGGACGAAGCGACTGGTCGTATTTCCGAAGGCCGTCGCTGGAGTCGAGGCATCCACCAAGCGATCGAAGCCAAGGAGCACGTAAAGGTCTCCGTCGATACAGCCACCAACGCGAAAATCACCGTTCAGTCGTTCGTTAGCCGTTTCCCGCACATGGCAGGAATGACAGGCACCGCGTACACTTCTGCTCGCGAGTTCAAAAAAATCTACGGCATGGGCGTGTCGGTCATTCCCACGAATCGGAAACGCCAACGAACCGAGTACCCGATCAAATATTTCGCAGCTGAATCAGACAAACTTCAAGAAATTGCAGCCGACGTAAAATCGATTCACGAACAGGGCCGCCCTATTCTGATTGGTACACGATCGATCGCGAAATCAGAAACGCTATCTGTTGTACTCAAAGAGATTGGCGTACCACACGATGTTTTGAACGCTCGGCAGATTGAACGCGAAGCAGAAATTGTCGAAAATGCGGGCCAGAAAGGACGCGTTACCGTTGCCACCAACATGGCCGGTCGCGGTACCGACATCAAGATTGACGATGAAGTGCGTGAACTTGGTGGGCTGCACGTGATCGGAACCGAAATGCACGAATCAAGCCGCATCGACCAGCAGCTGTTCGGGCGTTGCGGTCGCCAAGGCGATCCTGGTTCAGTTCAGCTATATATATCTGCCGAAGACAAACTGCTCGAATCAGCATTTGGAAAGCAGAAGGCAGATCGTATTCGCAAAACTGCAAAAATTCGCGGACGACGTCACTGGATTCGACTCTTTGAGAAAGCTCAAAATAAAGTCGAAAGTCAGCACTATCGTTCGCGAAAGATTTTGATGTTCAACGAAAAACAGTTAGCAAAAAGCCAACGAGAAATGGGACTCGACCCGATCCTCGACAACTTTGAATAGTCCATGAACGCACTGTCGACATCCGCCGAACTAACTCGGTTGCCAGTAAATTCGATTTATCCGACGTGCAGATTATTCAAGAGTCAGACCATGGGGAAGATTTCACTTGCCAGATCGTTCTTTGGAACGAACAATTAGATTCATGGCCAAAATTCTGATAGTCGAAGATTCACCTGTCGATCAACTGTTGATCCAAAGGCTATTGGTGCGTCCGGGCTGGGTTTCTCAAATTGCCAGCGACGGAAAAGAAGCACTTGAGCTTGTCAACAAGTTGCGTCCAGACATCGTCATTACGGATTTGCAAATGCCGGTCATGGATGGATTGGAGTTGGTTAAGTCCATTCGAGCCAACGATGCCTCCTTACCGATCGTTTTGGTCACAGGGAAAGGTTCGGAGCAAACCGCCATCGATGCGTTACGCTGCGGAGCGACAACGTACTCGCCGAAGTCCCAACTGAGCACGGATCTTGTTTCGACGGTCGAGCAAGTGTTGGAAATGGCTCAGCGAATGAACTATTCGCATGATTCAAATTTCTTCCCAGCGCCCAAAGCTCATGCGGTTGTGTTGAAAAATGATTTGAAGCTGATTGGCCCAACCATTGAAAACATGCAGGCGAATCTGCCAGCATGGAGCGATCGAGACCGATTGCAAATTGGCATGGCGCTCGATGAAGCACTCGTCAACGCGATGCACCATGGCAATTTGGATGTCGATTCGTCGATGCGAGAAGGCGACGAAACGAACTACTACGAGCTGATTCGAAGTCGGCAAAGTAAGCGACCGTGGGGCGACAGAAAAGTACGAGTCGAGTTTGAGTTCTCAGACCAGCACATTTGCATTCAGGTCTCGGACGAAGGTAAGGGGTTTGATCCAACGTCGGTGCCTGACCCTCGAACACCGGAAAATTTGCATCGCGTTTGCGGCCGCGGCCTGTTTCTAATCCGCAACTTCATGGATCAAGTCGCCCACAATTCGGTCGGCAATCAAATCACGATGACCAAGCTGCGTCAATCGACTGAAGCGTAGCTAAAA